>NZ_JAIHAP010000011.1:0-38188 GCF_020054775.1 Thermosipho sp. (in: thermotogales)
AATAGATTTTTCCCGTCAAGTCAAACTTGTAGTGTATGCGGCTATGTTAATAAAGAAGTTAAAGATTTGAAAATAAGAAAATGGGTCTGTCCAATATGCGGAACAGAGCATGATAGAGATATAAATGCCGCAAAAAATTTAGCCAAATATGGCTTAACAATACCAGTAGGGCGGGAACCGTCCGAATTTACGCCTGTGGACAGTGCTCTGGCGGCGGAACCTGAAAAGGGTCTACGAGCCATCACTGGTTGAAGCAGGAAGACGTGACTTCTATAAGTCATGGTAGTTCACAAAAATAGTTATATTCAGTTTTAAAGAAATTTAGAACTAAAGCCATTAAAAAAGCAAATATAAGAAGTCTACTTATGTTATTCATTTTTATTTTTACTCCTTTTTGATAGGATTATTATAACAGATATGTAGTAAAGAATGTCAATAAAATGATATATAAAGTAATAATAAAAAATCCCTCTTCTTGATTTTAGTTGGTTTTTCAAGAAGAGGGACTTTTGTTTATATTATTTTATATTTATTAATTAGGAAACTTTTTCGTATGGAACACCATCAGCTTTTGGAGCACGAGATTTACCAACAAATCCTGCGACAACTATAATGGTAAGGATGAATGGGATCATGTCAAATAATGGTTTAACAGTTGCAGAAACGTGAATTAGAGAGCTGCTTTGCATTTGGTTTGCAAATGCACTTGATGCGCCAAATAATAAACTCGCAAGCATTGCTCCAACAGGATTGTATTTACCTAAAATCATTGCTGCAAGTGCTATAAATCCTCTACCGCCAGTCATTAATTCTCTAAAGTGACCAACTTCACCAATACTTAAGTAAGCTCCTGCAAGGCCGGCCCAAACTCCACTCATTAGTACACCAAAATATCTTATTCCAAAAACATTTATTCCCAACGTATCAGCTGCTTCCGGATTTTCACCAACTGCCCTCATTCTAAGTCCAAGTTTAGTTTTATAGATTAGCCACCAGGAAAATGCAACTGCCGCAAATGCCATATATACGAAAGGACTTAATTCACCAAATATTTTTCCAAAAAATGGTACATTAGATAATCCGGGAATTTTTAATTCTTCTACTTTTCCAACAAAGTCGGTTTGACCAGGTTTTCCAAAAATTGGTTCCATCAAAAAACCAGTAACACCTTGAGCTATTAATATTAAAGCAGTACCTAAAACAACTTGGTTACCTGCCCACTTAATACTACCCCATGCATGAATCCATGAAAATGCAAGACCAGAGATTACAGCCATTAAAACCCCAATCCAAACATTCCCAGATAGATGTGTAAACACGACGGAAGTAAATGCACTCATAAGCATAATACCTTCTAGGGCAATATTTACAACACCGGTAATTTCACTATATACTCCACCAAGTGAGGCAAAAATTAAAGGAGTAGCAGCTGTTAATGTAATTTTATAAAAAAGCGGGTTTATAAAAACAAGGAAAATTGCTTCTAAGACTCTCATTTTGTCACCTTCTTTCTTATCATAATAGTACGAACAATTCTATCGGCTGCGACAAGAAAGATAACAATACCTTGAATTATCATAACCATATGTTTTGGAACACCAACAAATTGCATTTCGTTACTTCCTGTTCTAAGTGCTCCAATAAGTAAGGCAGCAAATATAATTCCAATTGGATTATTTTGTCCAATTAATGCAATACTTATACCATCAAAACCTTTTCCTCCAGAAAGTTCACCTAAGAATCTGTGATGAACGCCCATTAATTCTGTTGCTCCTGCAAGACCAGCAAGTGCACCACTAATTGCCATGGCAAGGATAATATTTTTAGATACTGAGATTCCACCGTATTCAGCAGCATAAGGATTAAAACCAACTGCCTTAATTTCATATCCAGTTGTTGATTTATTTAGTAAAATATACATAAAAATTGCTGCAATAACTGCAATTATAATACCTGCACTAACTTCAATGGCTCCTACCTTCATCAATATTGGAAGTTGTGCGGAATTAGCAATCTCAGGACTTTTTGGTGTACCTGATCCAACCTTTAGTGGACCTGTTACCATGTAAGATGCAAAGTAAGTTGCAATCCAATTAAGCATTATTGTCGTAACAACTTCATGAGCACCGGTCTTTGCCTTTAAAAATCCAGCAATTGCAGCATAGCCAGCACCAACTGCCATGGCTATTAAAATAGTTAATGGAATAGCTATAATCGGTGGCAAAAATCCAAAGTTTCCAGCAAAAGCTGCAGCAATCAATGCTCCCATTACCATTTGACCTTCTGCACCGATATTAAAGACTCCTGCTCGAAATCCAAAGCCAACAGCAAGACCAGTTAATATTAATGGAGTAGTTTTTATTATTGTATCAGCAATTGCTTGTTTTGAACCAAAAGAGCCTCTAATTAATGCTGAATAAGCAGTGAGTGGATTTTTACCAATCAATAATATAATAACTGTTGAAATAGCAAGTGCTATTAGTACAGAAATAATAGGTATGAGTATTGCAGAGAATCTTTTATTCATCTTATCCCCTCCGTGCCTCTACAAGTCTTTGACCAGTCATCATCAATCCTACTTCTTCAACTGTAGTTTCTTCTGGTTTTACTTCACCCATAATTTCTCCTTCGTACATTACAATAATTCTGTCACTTAAAGAGAATATTTCTTCAAGTTCCATAGAAATTAAAAGAATTCCAACATCCATTTCTCTCATTTTTAATATTTGTTTATGTATAAATTCAATTGCCCCAACATCCAAACCACGAGTAGGCTGGGCAACTACTAGAAATTTTGGATTCATTCTAATTTCTCTTCCAACTACTAGTTTTTGTTGGTTACCACCTGAGAAATTTCCTCCAAGATGTTGAATTCTTCTAGGCCTTACATCAAATTCTTCCATTAGATTTTTTGTATATTCAAATATTTCTTTATGATTTAAAAAAGTTCCATTGGAAAATGGAGGTTTATAGTGTTGCCCAAGAATAACATTATAGTAAGCTTCAAATTCTTCAATAAGGCCATGTTTTAATCGATCTTCAGGAATATGAGCAAGTCCTAGTTCTCTAAGTTGCTTTGGTGTAAAGTGTGTTACATCTTTACCTTCAAAGTATATTTTCCCATCTTCAATTTTTCTTAATCCAGTTATTGCTTCTACAAGTTCAGTTTGACCATTGCCAGCAACACCTGCAATACCAACTATTTCACCTTTTCTTATATCAAAAGAAACTTTATTAACTGCTACTAGCCCTCTGTTATCTTTAACAACAAGATCTTTAATTTCAAAAACTTTTTCTTTAGGCTTATGTGGAGCTTTTTCAACTCTTAAAACAACATCTCTTCCAACCATATGTCTTGCAATTTCCTTAGGATTAGTTTTTGAGGTTTCAAGCTCACCTGTAACTTTTCCAAGTCTCATAACAGTTATTCTGTCGCTTATTTCCATAACTTCATGCAATTTATGTGATATGAATAAAATAGTTTTTCCATCTGATTTAAGTTTTCTCATTATCACAAACAATTCTTCAACTTCTTGAGGAGTTAATACAGCAGTAGGTTCATCCAAAATAATTATATTTGCACCTCTGTAGAGAGTTTTTAGAATTTCAACTCTTTGTTGCATACCAACTGGAATATCTTCTATTTTTGCATCAACATCTACAAATAATCCATATTTTTCAGATAATTCTTTAACTTGTTTTCTGGCTTCTTTAATATCAAAATTTAAACCTTTTACAGGTTCACTACCAAGTACTATATTTTCAGCAACAGTTAATGTATCAACTAACATAAAATGTTGGTGAACCATTCCTATTCCATTTTTTATAGCGTCTTTTGGTCCTTTAATTGTTACTTTTTTGCCATTGATCAAAATGTCACCCTCATCTGGATGGTACAGTCCATATAATTGATTCATCAAGGTTGATTTACCAGCACCGTTTTCTCCGACTATTGCGTGAATTTCACCTTTTTTAATTCTTATAGTTACATGATCATTTGCCAAAACTCCAGGAAATTTTTTAACAATATTTACCATTTCTACGGCATACACAATTTAACTCCTCCTTTCAACGCTTTGTCACTTAACTAAGGTTTTAAACCTTAGTAAAATGACAAAGCAATGGGGGCAGATGCCCCCAAAATTTTTTATAAATTAGAATGGGAATACTATATTTGGTGTTCTAAAGGATTTTAAAGCTTCCTCGGTTTCTGGAACTGTAAGGATACCTTTTTTAATCAATGTAACAAGATATGCAAGTTCTGCAAGTGTTCTATTTTCAACAAGTCCTTTTGTATACTTCATTGGACTCATTCTTACACCGTTTTCAGCAAGACCAAGTTTGTGAATTCCAGGTGTCCAGTTTCCTTCATATGCCCATTTTACACCAAGATAAGATGCGGTGTCTACACCCTTCATTGCACTTGCAAGAACAACACCAGGAGCCATATAATCTTGATCAACATCTACACCCATTGCAAAGTATCCACCTTTTTCAAATGCGTATTCTAAAATAGATTTCAAATCGTCTTTTCCAACTAATGAAACCATTTTTTCCTTTGCTGCTTCAATAACACCATTTCCACAAGCACCACTTGCGTGGAATATTATATCTACACCTTCTGCAAATTGAGAAAGAGCAAGATCTTTACCTTTTTTTGGATCACTAAAATGATTTGTATATCCTTTAATTATTTGAACATTTGTGCCATGAAGGTCGTTGAATACCTTTACACCAGTTTCAAAACCGTATCTAAATCTTTCAACTGGAGGAATTGGAATTCCACCAATAAATCCAACTTTATTAGCTCTTGTAGTTGCTGCTGCAATGTAGCCTACAAGAAATGCAGATTCTTGTTCTTTAAATAGGAAGCAAATTACGTTAGGTGGAACATCACCAGAAGATGGAGCAATATCTATACCTGCAAAATAGACATCAGGAAATTGTTGTGCAACTTCAAATAAAGCATCAGTCATCATAAATCCAACTGCGTATACGATTCCACCATCTGGTTCTTTTTGAATTTCTTGTGCGGCTTTTGTAAGGTTTGAAACATAGTCTGCTTGTTCATATGATTGAATTACTTGAGCATCAATTCCAAGTTCAGCAGCAGCTCTTTTAATACCAGCCCAAGTTCCATCGTTAAAAGATTTGTCACCAAGACCACCAGTATCAGTAACCATAATAGCTTTGAAAGAAAATGCACTTACTACAAATAATATCGACAAAATGAAAATAAGTAATTTTTTCATAGAACTTCCCTCCCTTTTGAAAAGTGTATGTTTTAACCCTTTATGGGTTTAAAGCTTCTTATTAAAATTATTATAGATATGACAAGTAAAATTGGTATTACAATAATATAATTAAATGTGATCAAAGGAACACCGGATTGAACAAAGAAAATTATAGGATTAATAAGCATTAATATAGATGATAATGTTGCAGCAATGTTCCATATAATTGAATTTTTACTTTTTAGTGATGTCAAGAAAAATCCAAGTGATAAAAATACGAATGTTAGGATCCCAAACTTAGTTCTGTAAAATTGAATTGGTATTTTTTCAAGATCTCTAGTATTTTTAATAGTTTCATTTACTTTTTTGACTGTTGGACTTATTTCTTCAAAATTTAAATCGTTTTGAATTTCTTTTAGAAATTCATTTTCAAATGCATCAGAAGAAATTTTAGCAACTTTTTTCGCGAATTTCTCTAAATTATTTTCAGCTTTTTTGAATTGCTTTTCTCTTATTTTTTCTTCAATTTGATAATTAGAAAACTCAGTAGTTAATGCTTTGAAATCATTGACTCTACCATCGAAATTTTTAACACTTTTATATTCAGGATCTTTTATTTTTTCGGTAAAATTATTTAAGTTTATTGAAAGTCTTTTAATTATATCTTCAGTTTCTATAATACTTGAATTTGCAATTGTAGTTAATTCCCTTACTATATTTGAAAATTTGGAATATTTATCTTTTAAAACATCGTTAATAAGTTCAGTAAAGTATGGAGAATTTTCAAATTCTTTAAGGTTTTTCATGTGAAAATCTTTGGTATAATATGTTGGAATTAAAAATGATATTAATAATAGAGCAATCAATGAAATTTCAAGAAATTTTTTGTTTTTTATAAATATTATTAATGAAGCAAGTAAGGCAGAAAATGAAATTAACCCATATATTGTAGCATCAGAGTTAGATAAGATATCAAAGCCAATAAATAGATACAAAATCTCAACAATTGAAATTATAAATATTGCAAGATCCCACTTTTTTGACTTAATTGCAATCAGAATTAAAACAATATAGGCAACCCATCTTAGCCACCAAAAATTGTATGATTTTGGAGCAGTCTTTTCAAACTCGTCTGAAAAGATATTTTTCAAGTTTGAGACACTTTTAATAACGTTTCTTTGTAATAGTCCACTATATCTGTTAATGTTAGGTACAATTCTTTCTGGATTTTTAGAGATAATTTCTAAATAATTTACAAAATTCTTTTTTATTTCTTCATCTTTAAGAATAATTTTTATTTCATCGATAAACTCATGTTCTTTAAATTTTGGAGTGTATTCAAATTCAAATGAATATTGAGGAGCATCTTCTATATCAGCATTACCAGCTAAGTTAATTTTAGCGCCAAGATGTTTTGCTAGAAGATCAGAAAGATAATTTCTTGCAGCAAAAATAACCTTTGATTGGTAGGAGTTAAAAAAACTGTTAAAATTAGGAGAGGATTTTATAAAGCTTGCTTCGAATTTTTTTCTTTCAAGTGATGCTTCAAGGTATGAAAAAAATGCGGCTCTGGCAAGTTGTATAGTATAATCATTCGATATATTTTGTTTGTAAATTACATTAAGATAGTCACCAATTTTCTTTGAAACATCTGTTTTTTCAACACTTCCAACAAGTTCGATTTTGTAATATCTGTAAATTGGTAAAAAAGTGTTGATAGAATTTCTGGTATTTGATAAAAATTCATCATCATTAGATGTTTCAAAATTGTTGATATAGTATAAGAATAATTCCTTAGATTTTTCAAGATTGATTGGAAAAGTTAGTGATAAGATTAGTACTAAAAAAACAAAAATGGTTAACCGCTTCATTAAATCAGCACCTCCATTGGTTAATCTTTTAGCATTATCTACCAGGTATTTTATTCTAACATAAAAAAAAAATATCTACAATTTTAATTATATCATGAAAAATGTAGAAAATTACAATAAAATTAAAAATTTAGCGGTTATTTACTATAAATGAAAGGGAAGGAATTTATAGAGGACTAACTGCCGGATAAAATCAAAGGCCGGGAAAATTCCGGCCTTTAAAATCTACTATTCTTCTACTGTAATTGCAGAGGTTGGACAGCTGTCAGCTGCATCTTTAGCACAGTCTAAATCTGTTTCTGCTTGGAGAACTTTTGCCTTCATATCGTCTCCGATTTTGAAGACATCTGGACAGAGGTTTTCACAAACACCACATCCGATGCATGTTGCTTCGTCAACTCTTACTTTCACGTTTGTCACCTCCTGCTATTTGATAGACTACATTGATTATATCATATACTTTCGCCTTGTGCAAAGTTTTTTGTTGCTTTGTCTATCTGTTTTAGATAATTTTTTATTATTATATTTCCTTCTTTTATTAATTTTTCAACTTGGCTTATATTTTGTACAACTGACGAGTGTGACTTGTTAAAAACTTTTCCAACGTCTCGTGTTGAAAGGTTTAATTTTTTTGCTGCATAGTACATTCCAACTTTTCTAGCATATGAAATATTTTTGGTTCTTTTACTTGAAAGAATTTCTTCAGGTGAACACTCAAAAATATCACTTAGAATTTCAATAAGCTTTTCTTCTAAAGCTTTTGGTGGTTTGGATGGGTTAGTTAAAATACTTTGTGCTATAGATAAATTTAGAGAACCATATAGATTTTTGTAAGCAATTAATTTTAAAATTGCGCCATGAATTAATCTCGGATTATCATATATAGAGCTTATGTAATCTATAATTTCATCGTTTATTTCTACACCTTTAAGTTTACTGATTTTTTTTCCAATTTTAAATAAGTCTTCTTTAGTAGGATTTTCAATTTTAACTAGCAATCCCATTTGAAATCTTGAAATCATTCTTGAATGAAAATCTTTTAATTCTTGAGGAGTTCTATCTGAACATATAATAATTTGTTTTCCTGCCTCATGTATTGCATTAAATGTATGGAAAAGTTCAACTTGTGCAGATTTTATACCGATCAAGAATTGAATGTCGTCAATTATCAATATATCTGCTTTTTTTCTATATTTTTCTCTAAATTCTTCTGTTGTTCCATTTTTAATTGCATAAAACATTTCATTCATAAAATCTTCACTGGTAAGGTATGCAACTTTAAGATCAGGGTCGTTTTCCAAAAGAAAATTTCCTAGTGCTTGAGCAAGATGTGTTTTTCCAAGTCCCACACCACTGTACAAAAATATAGGGTTGTAATAACCAGGTTTTTTACTGGCTTCAAGAAAAACGTTATATGCAAATCTATTAAAGTTTCCCACTACAAAATTTTCGAATGTATATTTCGGATTTAGTGGAGTTATAAGTAAAGGTCTTTTTCTTACTAAAGGACCTTTTTCTTCATTTTCTTGAGTAATATCAATTTCTTTATAAACTATTTCAAAAGTAGCATCTTTTCCAAGAGATTCTTTAACTACTTTCGAAATAATTTTGCTGAATTTTTGCTCAAGTCGGTCTTTTATAAAAATATTACCGACTTCAAAAACAACATGTTTATCTTCAATTTTTTTAACGTTAAAATCTAAGAACCAACTTTCCCAGTTTTGGCGGCTGATTTTTTCTTTTAGTGCTGAAAGTATTTTATCTTTCATAGGAAACACCTCAGGAAAATATTTTTCTGGTGGGGCATCAAATATTATCTCACAGATGTATGTAAAATTTCAAGGAATAAATGTGTCAATGTTCTAAATAATTTCCCAATAATTTGAAACAGGTATTTAAGTTTTCTGTATTTTTAGATTAAATATGATGAGAATAAAGTATTTAAGGCAGTTTTTAAAATTCTTGATTTTGCAAAGAAATGCAAAGCTTAGGTTTTATAGGAACTTGAGTTAAAATATTTTTGTAACATAAAGGAGGGGGAGTATGAAAATATATGTTTCTATTGATTTTGAGGGATTGGGTGGTGTTACTCAATGGTCCGATGTTGAATATGGCGTTAAATTCAAACAAAATTATTTGATGGAACAATTGAAGGCTTTTTTAAGGGCAACTGATGGGAATTATGTTTTATTAGTTGATTCGCATGCTATGGGAGATAATATATTGTGGGAAATTACAAAAGAATTTGAAAATGTGGAATTAATTTCTGGTGGACTAAGGAAAAATTATATGATGAGTGGTCTTGATGAATCATTTGATAGGGTAGTATTTTTTGGATATCATGCTGGTGTTGGAACAAGATATGCGGTTATGGATCATTCTTATTCTTCCTCATCTATATATAATATATGGATAAATGGTCAAAAAATGAATGAGGCTCTCATCAATGCAGCTTATGCTGGACTTTACAATGTTCCAGTTGCAATGATAGTTGGTGATGATAAACTAAAAGGGCAAGTTTTTGATGATGTTTTTTTTGTAGAAACTAAAGAATCTTTAGGAAGATTTTCAGCAAAGCATAAATCTATGAAGAAGGTTTTAAAAGAAATTGAAGAAACAACTAGGAGGATGTTACAAGTCCCAAGAGAAAAATTCAAGGTCTATAAATTTGACACACCAGTTGAGTTAGTTGTTGAATTTACTGATACTGCAAGAGCGGATTTGGTTGAGATGTTACCGCTTGTTGAGAGAGTTAATGGAAGAAGTGTAAAGTTAGTTCATGAAGACTATCAAGTAATATTTGATGCAATTTTAAGTATGGCATTTATGTGTTCAGTTGTAAAATACATTGGGAGGTGAGTGGATGTTAAGAAGTTTTGATGAGGTAATAGAAAAAGCGAAGACAAAAGAGGCTGTTATTGCATTGGCAGGGGCTGAAGATGTTGAATCATTAAAGGCGATTAAAGATGTTTTGGATCTAGGCATAAAAGCTATATTGGTTGGAAAAGAGGAAATTATTAGAAAAAATCTTGAGGGATTAGAAATGGAACTTCCAATTGTAAATGCTGAAAGTGAAGCAGAAGCTTCAGAAAAGGCTGTTAAGTTGGTATCTTCAGGTCAAGCAAATGTGTTGATGAAAGGATTAGTAAAAACTGCTACACTTTTGAAAGCTGCTTTGAATAAGGAATGGGGGCTTCGTGGTGAAGGATTACTTTCTCACGTTGCACTTTTAGAAACACCTGGAATGGATAGGATAGTTTTTGTAACAGATGGTGGAATGGTTATTAAACCAACGTTGGAGCAAAAAGTTCAAATTATAAAAAATGCAGTTTCTCTAGCGCATAGTTTAGGATATGAAGAACCAAAAGTAGGTTTAATAGCAGCAGTTGAAGTAGTAAATCCAGATATGCCTGAGACAATGGAAGCTGCAATATTAACAAAAATGGCTGATAGGGGACAGATAAAAGGATGTAAAATTGATGGACCACTTGGTTTAGATAACGCATTGAGTGAGTTTGCTGCGAAAGTAAAAAAGGTTTCAGGCCCGGTTGCTGGTAAAGCAGATATCTTAGTTGTTCCAGATATTCATAGTGGAAACTTCCTTGGAAAGTCAGCAGTTTACCTTGCAAACGGTAAGATTGCTGGAATAATTATGGGGGCAAAAGTTCCAATAATTATTGTTTCAAGGGCCGATACAAGCGAATCAAAAAGAAATTCAATAGCTATTGCTGCAGCAATTAGCAAGTAATTTTATGGTATTTAATATTTTCTTTGAATATGTTAAAATACAATAGAAAGGTGGGGGAAACCTGAGGGTATAATAATAATATACAATAAGGGGTGAGTCTTTGATTAAGATTCTAATCCCTCAGGTTCTTGTTGAGAGCCTGAGGGAGTTTTTATATGAACATAGAGAAGTTGTTTTTGACATTTATAATTCAAATTTAGAAGAAAAAATTAGAGAAGATTATTGGGACATAGTTTATTTAACGGAAGAAAAGACTGTCCCGGGAAAAATTTTGGTATATTCCTTAAGGGAATTGGAGCTTGCCGTTAAGCTCTTTGAAGTTAAAGAAGAACATAGAAGGCTAAAAGAAGAGTATGATATGTTGTATTCTTTCCCAGAACTCCAAGGTCCTATAATAAGAGAGTTTTTGCAAAAAGTTATATTAGATTTTAAAGAAAAGAATGAATTAGTGTTATTATATGAAGATGGAATGTATGTAAATGAATACAGAACATTTTTTGAAAGTAGATTACCTCATACAAAAGTGAAATTTTCTAAGAAAAAAGGAGTTAAAATTCCACCCCTAAGGGATAGAAAAGAAGATATTCCATATATTTTTGATATTGTTCTTTCGTCTTTGTACCTAAAACATAAGAATTTGGATAAAAAGATACCTGATAACAATGAATATGAGCTGTTAAAGGAGTATAACTGGCCTGGTAATACAAAAGAATTGGTTAAGGTTGCTAGTAATTATGCGGCAACTGGAAGAATTGAAATACCTAGATTTAAAGCCAGTAATTTTGAAGGTATAGATCTTGTAAATTTTACTAGTAAACTTGTAAAACACGTTGAAAAGAGATATATAATGCTTGCTTTAAAAAAATCTAACTCGAGATTTGAAGCAGCAAAAATGCTCAAAATAAATTATAAAACCCTTTCTCACAAAATAAAACTTTATGGTATTGAAAACTCTAAAAAAAGGTGATAAATGTGATAGTTGGTGTAATTCTATTTGGTGGAAAAGGAACAAGATTTTCTAAAGATTTTCCAAAACAATTTTTGAAATTTAATGGTAAGGCATTGATGGAACATACAGTTGAAAAGTTTTTATTAGATTGCTTTGAATTTTTAGTAGTAGTGTCAAATAAGGATTATATAAATAAAAGCATAGAAATTTTAAAAAAGTTTGAAAAAAAAATATACGTTATTGAAGGTGGAAAAACTAGAGAGCATTCAACCTTTAATGCTATAAAATTTTTAGAAAATAAAATTGATTTAGAGGACATTGTTTTGATTCACGATGGGGCAAGGCCATTTGTAAATAAAGATATAATTGAAAAAAACATTGAAAATGCAAAAATGTTTGGAGCAACAGTTACAGCAATTTCTTCTGAAAATACTATAGCGGTAGTTGAAAATGACTTTATTTTGTCTGTTCCAAAGAGAGATAGTATATTTATAATCCAAACACCTCAGACATTTAAATATAAGGTTTTAAAAGATTCATTTTTTAAATTTTCAAATAGATTGGATAATTTTACTGATGATGGTTCAGTTGTGCTTGCTTCAGGTTATAAAGTTTCTATAACAGAAGGCAATAAAAAGAATATAAAAATAACTACAGTAGAAGATTTGCATCTAATGGGAGTTGATGAAATTGTCGGAGGCTAATAGAAGCAAAAAGTCAATTTTTAAAAAGGTTTTTATTTCATTGATAATTAGTTTTTCGATGATTATTCTGTTTCAATTTTTTTATTCAACGCAAGTTTCGTTTTTTAGAGATTTACTTACTATAGAATTCTTGATTAGCTTATTAATACTTGTAATAATTTATTTGATAGATACTATGAGACTCTCAATGTTATTAAAGTTTTTTAAATATAACCTTCCCTTCAAAGAGACCTTCAAAAATATATTTTTCGGTAAATTCATTTCTTATATCACTCCAATGTCTATAGGCGGCCAACCTTATCAGATATACCATCTTTCAAAAGTAGGTGTAAAAACAGAAGATGCAACAAATATAGTAATTTCAAGAACATTAGAGATGTCTTTTGTTGTTTTGATTATTGATATTTTATCTATAAGACCTATTTTATCGGCTTATCCTAAAAGTTTTGGATTGTCATTAATTTTAACGGGTTTTATAGTTAGTTTTTCAATTTCTCTTCTTATTTTAATTGGATTTATAAACAAAAAATTTTTAGAAAAAATATTATCTTTTTTTGGAAAATTTTCTAGAGAAAAGCTAGAGAGAGAAAAAATAATAGAATGGATCGATTCATTACATGAAAGTATAAAAATTTTGTGGGTTAAAAATCCATGGATTTTAGTTTTGGATGTAATATTGTACTTTGTTACAATTTTACTTTATACCTATATTTTCTATATTTTTGTTGATAAATTTTCAGGTATAGAATACTTATATTTATTAGGTATAATTTCACTCTTAAATTCTGTTGCTTATTACATTCCAACACCAGGTTCAAGTGGAGGAATTGAAGGAACTTATCAGATAGTATTTTCTCAAATTTTGGGGCCGGATGTTTCCATAAGAATAATTACTGTGTATCGGGTTGTTACATTTTATATACCACTTTTATTAGGAAGTGTCTTTATAGCAAAAATTTCAACTAATGAAAAAATTTAATAAACTTTAAAAGGAGGGATAAGATGAAGAGGTTTATTGATAGGTTATTTCCGGAAGTATCACCAACGAAATTACTCAGTGAACACGCAGAGTATTGTATGAAAGCAGGTACTATCGTACCACAGATTTTAGACGACTATTTTAATGGAAAAGATATAATGCAATACTCTAAGGAAATTGATGAATTTGAGTCTAGCGCTGATGAGATTAAAACGAGGTTGAGAGAGATATATACAAAACTCAGATGGAGCTATTTTGATAGAATAGATGCACTTGAGATTATACATAACCAAGATTCGATTATAGATGCCGTTGATGATTTTGTAAAGATACTTACTATGAATAAAGTTGATGAATGTCCAGAAGAAGTAATTGAAAAAATAAAACTTATGGGTGACTATGTTGCAGATGTTATAAAATTTATGAAAGTTTCCGTAGATGAACTTAGGACTGTCGTAGAATCTGACTTTTCTCCAAATGAGATTAATAAAGAAGATAATTTAACTTTTGATGTAGAAAAGGATGAATCAAAAACAGATTCATTGGGAATAGAAATTGGAAAAACACTATATTCATACAAAAATAAGATGAATCCTGTTGATATTTTGTTTTTAAACAGTATTGTAGTTTTAATGATGAAAATAGCTGATAGAGCTGAAAATGTTGTTGAAAGAATTAGAATGATTATTAGATAAGGAGGCGATAAAGTGCTACTGATTGTAGGAGCATTTTTGGTAGGCTTTGGTATGGCATTTGCTATAGGAGCAAATGATGTTGCAAATAGTATGGCAACAGCTGTTGGTGCAAAAGCAATTACACCTAAACAAGCGGTTTTAATAGCTTCTATTTTAGAATTTTTAGGAGCGATTCTTTTTGGAGCACACGTTACCAAAACAATTGCAAAAGGCATAGTTGATTTAAATATGATATCTGATCCAAATAATATATTGATTGGTGCATTTTCAGCATTAATTGCATCAACCATATGGATATTATTAGCAACTTTTTGGGGAATGCCAGTTTCGACAACTCATTCGATAGTAGGAGGAATGATTGGTTTTGGACTTGCTGCTGGTGGACTTCAAATTGTAAATTGGATGACCTTATTAAAAATTGTTATTACCTGGGTTACTTCACCACTCATTGGTGGAGCAATGGCTTATGTGATCTTTAAATTTATTTCATTTTCAATCTTACATAGAAAACATCCAGCTAAAGCTGCAAAATATGTTGCTCCAATTTTGTTAGGTGTTGCATTTTATACAATTGCAGTACTTTTTGTTGTAAAAACAATGAAGAAGGATATATTATTAGGAAATTATGCAGGAATTATTATTGGATTTATAGTTTTTCTTATTTCATTTTTGTATTTGAGAAAAGCAAAAGTTGGAGATAATGAATATGATATAGTTGAGAAAATTTTCAAGAAAGCACAGGTTGTAACTTCATGCTATGTCAGTTTTTCTCATGGAGCAAACGATGTAGCAAATGCGGTAGGTCCACTTGCTTTAATGTACATTATAATAACTACTGGTAGTGTAAAAGGGGCAATAGAAATACCAAAATATATTTTAGCTTTGGGTGGTATTGGTATATCTTTTGGTGTTGCAATTTTGGGTTACAGGGTTATGAAAACAGTTGGTCAAGATATTACTGAACTTAATAACACTAGAGGTTTTTCAATTGATTTTTCAACTGCAACCACGGTTCTTATAGCTTCTACTATGGGAATGCCTATTTCAACTACACATACAGTGGTAGGTGCAGTATCTGGTGTAGGTTTTGCAAGAGGAATAGAAGTTGTAAATGTTGGAATTTTAAAGAACATAATTATTTCCTGGTTTGTTACAGTACCATTTGCAGCTGGAGTTAGTGCTCTTTTGTATATAATATTGACGTAAGTTGTGATATAATTATTTTCGGAGGTGAGATAATGAAAAAAGTAATGATAATAGCATTAATTGTAATTTCACTTGTTTCTTTTTCATTTACAAGGTATCAGGAAAGAACATTTGGAATTAGAATAAATAATCCTGTAGATTTAAAAAATGATATTTTACCAAAACCGGAGTTTATTGACAATCTGATTTTATATTATGGATACCAAAAAAATATTGATTCTCAGCATAACTCACCTGTCTCATATGGTTTTGGAATATATTCAAATTTGGATTTTGACAACGAATATATAGTCAGAGGAGCTTCGTTTGATTTTGCAGTAAAAGTTTTTGGAGTAACGTTATTTAATGAAGGTGAAAAACTTCAATTAGGATTTCAAGGTGAAGTTTTCTATAAGAAGGAAATTTTTCAAAAAGAAGCAGGTTCAAGCAGCAATTTATCTGATTTTGGAAGCGTAAGTTTTTCACATTATAACAAAATAATTGTGAACTCGTTTACTCTAAAACCGGGATTACGAGCAGATTTTATTTTTAGTAAAGATGTTACATTTAGTGGAAGAGTTTATTATAACATTCAATTTTTCATGGGTGCAAAAACAGAAACTGGAAAAAAAGTTGTTAGTGATATAGAACCTATGAATTCTATTGATTTTGACGTTGCTTTAAATATAGCATTTTAAAGGGGAGTGCAATGAAACAATATATTGATTTTGACAGAGTTTTTCAGGATTTTTTGAAATATACTTTTTCTCCATACGGTCAAGAGTATTTAAAAAGATTGGTTGAAAATAAGCCCAAAGATGATGAGTATGAATACTTAAATGAAATATATGAAATACAGGTAACCCAAGGGTTACCTGTATTTCATAGGCTTGTTGATATAAGACCGATACTTGAAAAAACAAAAAGTTATTCAGTTTTACTACCGGAAGAGATATTTAAGATAAAAGATTTTTTAGTGTTTGTTGAGGATGCAAAAAAAGTAGTACCTAGTTCAAGGTATAAACTTTCGTATTATCTATCCAAATTGGGAAATTATACTTCAATTATTGAGGAAATTGACAGAATTTTTGATTCTGATGGAAATGTAAAAGATAATGCTTCAAAAAATTTATCTGTGATTAGAAAGGAAATAAAAAGGCATCAATTAGAAATAAAGCAAAGAATTGAAAAGTTTATTTCGAAAAATAGCAAGTATTTGCAAGAGCAATTGTATACAAAGAGAAATGGTAGATATGTATTTTTAATAAGATCCGGTGCTCGTGGGAATTTAGAAGGTATTGTACACGGGAGTTCTAATACAGGTGCAACTTTATTTTTTGAACCAAAGGAGTTTATTACTCTTAATGATAAATATGAAATTTTACTTAGTGAGGAAAAAATTGAAATAGATAAGATTTTAAGGGGAATAACAAGTAAAATTCATGATAGATATGGTAACTTAATGAATGATATTGAAATTGTTGGATTTTTTGATTCGTTGTATGCAAGAGCAAAATATGCATATGAAAATAAAGCCATAGTTGTAAAACCTGATGGACAGTATTTAAAACTTGTTAATGCAAGACATCCTTTAATTCCAAAGGATAAAGTTGTTCCCATTTCAATTGATTTACCAGTGGACAAAAAGGGGTTAATAATTACTGGACCAAATACTGGTGGAAAAACAGTTACATTAAAAACCATAGCTCTTTTTATCTTTATGGCACAACATGCAATGCCTATTTTGGCAGATCATGGCACAAGAATTCCTGATTTTCAATTGTATTTGGATATTGGTGATTCTCAGGACGTAGTTGAAAGTTTAAGTACTTTTTCGTCACATATGGTAAGAATTATTGATGCGATAAAAAATGCTGATGAAAATTCTTTGGTAATTATAGATGAGCTTGGTTCTGGAACTGATCCGTTTGAAGGTAGTGCACTTGCTATTTCAATAATTGAATATTTGATCGAGAAAAATATAAGATTTGTTATTACAACTCACCTTACCAATGTTAAACTTTTTGCTATGGAAAGAGAAGATATTATTACAGCATCGATGGAATTTGATCTTGAGACATTAAGACCAACTTATAGACTGTTATTAAACACTCCGGGAGCTTCACATGCATTTGAAATATCTGAAAGGTTGGGACTTCCAAAAGAAATTGTTGAGAAAGCAAAGCAGCATATTTCAAAAGATCATTTAAAGATTGAAAACTTGATCAAAGGGTTAAATTCAAAAGTTAGCGAACTTGAGAGCAAAAAATTAGAACTTGAAAAGACATTAGATGAATATGAACGGTTGAGGAAAGAATATGAGAGAAAATACAATGTTTTAAAGATGAAAAAAATAGAAGAATTAGATAAAGAACTTAGAGAAATGTATAAAGAATTTAGAAATGCAAAAAAGGAACTTCAAAATGCACTGTTTTCCGCTAAAACTAAAAATGAAAGTTTAATAAAGAAGAGACTTAAAAATATAGAAGAGAAAGAAAATACTATACAAGAAATTGATAGCAAAATTGAAACGATGAAATATCCTGAAGTTGAAGGAGAAATTGATGTTGGAAAGTATGTAAGATTAAAAGACGGAACAACGGTTGGAAAAGTTATAGAAAAAAGAGGAGAAAATAAATTCTTGGTTGATTTTAATGGATTAAAGATAGAAGTTAAAAAGAATAAACTTGTACAGGTAGACGTTCAAGATAATAAACAAACTAATGAAGTTAGTGAATCAATTCATTTGGTATCATTTAGTCCTTTGAAAAGTAATGAAATTGATTTGCGTGGAATGACAGTTGAAGAGGCGTTAGAAGTAATTGATAAATTTATAGACGATCTTGTCTTATCAGACTTTTCAAGTGGATATATTATCCATGGAAAAGGAACAGGAAGTCTTGCGTCAAATATCTGGAATTTTCTTAGAAATGATAAAAGGGTGAAAAGTTATCGCTTTGGTAGGCCAAGTGAAGGTGGAGTAGGTGTAACTGTTGTGGAGGTGTAGTAAGCTTGATTTTTGCTTTGGATGTAGGAACAAGAAAAATCGCTGGAATTTTAGCAACTTTGGAAGATGAAAAAATAGTAATTCATGATGTGGTTATAAAAGAGCATGAACATAGAGCTATGCTCGATGGTCAAATTCATGATGTAGATAAAGTTGCAAGAGTTGTAAAAAAAGTAAAAGAAGAGCTTGAGAAAAGAAATGATGTAAAATTAGAAAAAGTAGCAGTTGCGCTTGCAGGAAGATTTCTTCAAACTGCAATAGGAGAGTATGAAGAAGATATATCTCAAGTTAACGAGATAAATGATGAAGTTGTAACAAGGTTAGAATTATCTGCGGTGGATAATGCAGTTCAAAATATCCAGTCTGAAAATATGTACTGTGTAGGATATTCTGTTATAAGGTATGAATTGGATGGAAATTGGCTTAAGAATATAAGGGGGTTGCGTGGCAAAAAGGCAAGTTTACAGGTAGTAACAGCATTTTTACCGATTCAAGTTGTTGATGCAATGATTTCAGTTTTAAGAAAAGTAGATCTTGTAATGACTCACATGACATTGGAACCGATTGCTGCTATAAATGTTACAGTTCCTGAAGATTTAAGGATTTTAAACATTGCGCTTGTTGATGTTGGAGCAGGAACTAGTGATATTGCAATATCCAAAGAGGGGACAATTGTCGCATATGGTATGGTTCCTCTTGCAGGCGATGAAATTACAGAGGCAATAACGAAGACTTTGCTTGTTGATTTTTCAACAGCAGAAGAATTAAAGAGGTGGCTTTCAAGTAATAGTAATGACGATAAGAAATTATATAGAAATATTTTAGATAAAGAAAAAGAAATAACAAGAGATGAACTGAAAAAATTAGTTTCTCCGGTGGTTCAAAATATTACGGATAAAGTTGCAGAAGAGATTTTAAGGTTAAATGGTCAAGCTCCTCAAGTTGTAATGGTAGTCGGAGGTGGCGCAAAGGTACCAGGTTTTGTAGAATCTTTGTCAGAAAAGTTGGGAATAGATCTTGAAAATATATCTTTAAAAAATGCAAAAAATTTAAATATCATTGATAATACAGGAATAATTGAGGGGAGCGAATTTGTTACACCTTTAGGTATTGCATATACCGCGCTTACAAGAAGTGGAACGATTTTTGAACAAGTTTTTGTTAATGATGAGCCAATTCAACTTGTTGGATTTTCTGGTGGCCATACATTAAGTGACGTTTTGTTACAATGTGGATATTCTCTTTCAGAACTAATTGGTAAGCCATCGGAGTCAATTGTGCTTGAGGTAAATGGGAAAATGAAAATATTAAAAGGAGAGCTTCCAAAACCAGCACCGATATTTATAAATGGCAAAAAAGCAAGTTTAAGAGATAAAGTAAAACACGGTGATAGAATTTTTGTTGGTAAACCTTCTCAAAATTCTGGAAAAAAATATAGGTTGTATGACGTTGTACCACCAATTGAACTAGATTTTGGAAGTAAAATTGAGTATTATTATCCACCAGTAAATTTAAACGGCAATATAGTAAATGAAAATGTTGAATTGAATGATGGGGATATTATAAATTATGATCCAGTGTTTGTTGGAACCATAAGGGAAAATTTGGAGAAAAATCTTGCAAATGTAGAGTTTTTCTTTAATGATGTATATTTTGAAAGAAAGCAAGGAATTGTGAAAATATACAAGGGTGATTTGGAACTATCAGATAAAAATCAAGTTAATCCTGGTGAGAAATTGAGGGTTGTATTAGAAAAAAAACCTTTGAAAATTGCTGATATAACACAGGGAGAAGTAAAAAGGGTAAAAATAAATTTGAATGGTAAAGAGGTTATCCTTGAAAAAGATTCGCTGCTTTATGAGGTAAATGGAGTAATTGTTAGTAAAGAGTATGAGATAAAAAATGGTGATAAGATATATTCAACAACCCCTGAAGATAGTTCAATAATAGTAGCAGATATTTTTACCTATCTTGATGTTGATTTAAAGAAAATAAAGTCGTATCAACTTTTAAAAAATGGTCAAACTGCCTTCTTTACAGAACCATTACAAGATGGAGATGAAATAATTTTTACATATGAATTGAAGGGGTGAAAGTATGAATCTTGAAGAATTCAAAAAATTTAGAGAAAAAATGAATGAAAGAATTCTTGAAGAAGGGACTTTAAATACTAAGAGGTTTTTTAACTTAGATGGAAATGTTTACAAAAAGGGTGCATTAGATGAGAAAACAAAGGAATTAATGGGACTTGTTGCTTCAATGGTTTTAAGGTGTGATGATTGTATTACTTATCATATGATAAGGTGTGCACAACTTGGGGTTAGTGATAAAGAATTTTTTGAAACTTTTGATGTGGCATTGATAGTTGGAGGTTCAATAGTAATTCCTCATTTAAGACGTGCTGTTAAATTGCTTGAGGATATCAGGGAGATGCAAAAAAATGGGAAAGATGTTTCTATTTGATGGAACTGGATTAGTATATAGAGCATTTTATGCTATAGATCAATCTCTTCAAACTTCGTCTGGTTTACATACTAATGCTGTATACGGACTTACTAAAATGCTTATAAAATTTTTAAAAGAGCATATCAGTATTGGAAAAGATGCCTGTGTTTTTGTTTTAGATTCAAAAGGTGGTAGCAAAAAAAGAAAGGATATTCTTGAAACATATAAAGCAAATAGGCCATCAACGCCTGATCTACTTTTAGAGCAAATTCCATATGTAGAAGAGCTTGTTGAGGCTCTTGGAATAAAAGTTTTAAAAATAGAAGGCTTTGAAGCTGATGACATTATTGCTACGCTTTCTAAAAAATTTGAAAATGATTTTGAAAAGGTAAACATAATAACTGGAGATAAGGATCTTTTACAACTTGTTTCTGATAAAGTTTTTGTTTGGAGAGTCGAAAGAGGAATAACAGATTTGGTATTGTACGATAGAAATAAAGTGCTTGAAAAATATGGAATTTCCCCAGAACAATTCAAAGATTATTTATCTCTTGTCGGTGATCAGATTGATAATATCCCAGGAGTTAAAGGAATAGGAAAGAAAACAGCTGTTTCACTTTTGAAAAAATATAATAGTTTAGAAAATGTATTAAAAAATATTAACCTTTTGACGGAAAAATTAAGAGGGCTTTTGGAAAATTCAAAGGAAGATTTGCAAAAAAGTATAGAACTTGTGGAGTTGATATATGATGTACCAATGGATGTGGAAAAAGATGAAATAATTTATAGAGGATATAATCCCGATAAGCTTTTAAAGGTATTAAAAAAGTACGAATTTTCGTCTATAATTAAAGAATTAAACTTACAGGAGAAATTAGAAAAAGAATATATACTGGTAGATAATGAAGATAAATTGAAAAAACTAGCAGATGAAATAGAAAAATACAAGACTTTTTCAATTGATACGGAAACAACTTCACTTGATCCATTTGAAGCTAAACTAGTTGGGATCTCTATTTCCACAATGGAAGGGAAGGCGTATTATATTCCGGTGTCTCATTTTGGAGCTAAGAATATTTCCAAAAGTTTAATAGATAAATTTCTAAAACAAATTTTGCAAGAGAAGGATTATAATATCGTTGGTCAGAATTTAAAATTTGACTATGAGATTTTTAAAAGCATGGGTTTTTCTCCAAATGTTCCGCATTTTGATACGATGATTGCAGCCTATCTTTTAAATCCAGATGAAAAACGTTTTAATCTTGAAGAGCTATCCTTAAAATATTTAGGTTATAAAATGATCTCGTTTGATGAATTAGTAAATGAAAATGTACCATTGTTTGGAAATGACTTTTCGTATGTTCCACTAGAAAGAGCCGTTGAGTATTCCTGTGAAGATGCCGATGTGACATACAGAATATTTAGAAAGCTTGGTAGGAAGATATATGAAAATGAGATGGAAAAGTTGTTTTACGAGATTGAGATGCCCTTAATTGATGTTCTTTCAGAAATGGAACTAAATGGAGTGTATTTTGATGAGGAATATTTAAAAGAATTATCAAAAAAGTATCAAGAAAAAATGGATGAAATTAAAGAAAAAGTTTTTGAGATAGCTGGTGAAACTTTCAATTTAAACTCTTCAACTCAAGTAGCATATATACTATTTGAAAAATTAAATATTGCTCCTTACAAAAAAACAGCAACTGGTAAGTTTTCAACTAATGCTGAAGTTTTAGAAGAACTTTCAAAAGAACATGAAATTGCAAAATTGTTGCTGGAGTATCGAAAGTATCAAAAATTAAAAAGTACATATATTGATTCAATACCGTTATCTATTAATCGAAAAACAAAGAGGGTCCATACTACTTTTCATCAAACAGGAACTTCAACTGGAAGATTAAGTAGTTCAAATCCAAACTTGCAAAATCTTCCAACAAGAAGCGAAGAGGGAAAAGAAATAAGAAAAGCAGTAAGACCTCAAAGACAAGATTGGTGGATTTTAGGTGCTGATTATTCTCAGATAGAACTAAGGGTTTTAGCTCATGTAAGTAAAGATGAAAATCTACTTAAAGCATTTAAAGATGATTTAGATATTCATACAATTACTGCTGCCAAAATTTTTGGTGTTTCAGAAATGTTTGTTAGTGAACAAATGAGAAGGGTTGGAAAGATGGTGAATTTTGCAATTATTTATGGAGTTTCACCTTATGGTCTTTCAAAGAGAATTGGTCTTAGTGTTTCAGAGACTAAAAAAATAATAGATAACTATTTTAGATACTATAAAGGAGTTTTTGAATATTTAAAAAGGATGAAAGATGAAGCAAGGAAAAAAGGTTATGTTACAACGCTTTTTGGAAGACGCAGATATATTCCACAGTTAAGATCGAAAAATGGTAATAGAGTTCAAGAAGGAGAAAGAATAGCTGTAAACACTCCAATTCAAGGAACAGCAGCTGATATAATAAAGATAGCTATGATTAATATTCATAATAGATTGAAGAAGGAAAATCTACGTTCAAAAATGATATTGCAGGTTCATGACGAGTTAGTTTTTGAAGTGCCCGATAATGAACTGGAGATTGTAAAAGATTTAGTAAGAGATGAGATGGAAAATGCAGTTAAGCTAGACGTTCCTTTAAAAGTAGATGTTTATTATGGAAAAGAGTGGGAATAATGGCTGGGGTAAAGGAATTTAAAGATCTAATAGAATTAAATGAATATGTTACAAAAAAAATAGAATTGACGGGTCTTACAAGTGAGACCTTTAGGTTTTATGCTGATGTTGTAAGAGCAAATAACCATTCTACAGGTTTGTATATTGATGTTTCACAACCTTATACTGCAAAGAATGGAACAAGAAATATTGAAATTACTGTGTATGTACCTAGATATCTTGCACCAAAAATTTTGGAAGTTATAAAGGTTTCTAATGTTAAGGAGCTTGTTGGGAAAAAATGGATTTTTCAAGGGAGGCTTTCTTTTTTCAGAGATAGAATGAGTTTTACCTTCTATGCGGATACAATAGCCCCGATGGGAGAATCTGAAATTGAAAAAAGAAGAAAAGAAATATTGAAAGAGCTTGAGGTTAGAAATTTATTAATGAAAGAAAAGCATGATCTTTCTGAATTGCCACCAATAAAAAAGATTGCTATTATAACATCTAAAAGTGCAGCGGGTTACGAAGATTTTTTAAAAAACTTGACAGTTCATTATTTGTACCGCCCTATTGTTCACCTTTATGAATCACCTATGCAAGGGGCACAGACTGCATCTGGTATTATTTTAGCGCTTAATCGTATAAGAAAATCGAATATAGACTATGATGTTGTTGTTATTGCTCGTGGCGGTGGTGCAAGAAGCGATCTGATGTATTTTGATGATTTGTCACTTGGAATAGAAATTGCAAAGTTTAATGAGTATTGTCCAATTTTATCGGGCATAGGTCATGAAAGAGATTTTACAATTCCAGATTATGTTGCCTGGAAGAGATTTGCTACTCCGACAGAAGTTGCAAGAGCTATATCAAAGCAAATAGAAGATAATGTGAAAAAATTGGATGATAGTTATAATGACTTAAGGATTTTACTTTCTAATGTTTTTAAAATCTATGAAAGAACGGTGGAATTGGGTCTGATAGATTATATGAAGAAAGTTATAGAAAGCGATTTTATAAAGATAGTAAAAGATCTGGATGAAACTTATGAAAGTATTGAAAATTTTGTTAGTTACAAAATAAATGATTCATCTCAGAGACTATCTGAAGATTTTTTAAGGTTTATGTCTAATTCTCTTGAAAATAAATTGAAATCCAAAAAGGACAGTGTTGAAAATTTTGAAAAAATACTTGAAAAAGATATATCAATTTTACTTTCAAATAAAGAGACAATGTTAAATGAAACATTTCAGGAGCTTTTAAAACGAGAAGAATTTGCACCACTTTTATTTGGTGGGGCATTGGTTATGAAAAGTGGACATTTTGTAAAAAGCATTAGACAGATGAAAATAGGTGATAAGTTAGATTTATATTTGAAGGACGGAAAAGTAAAAACTAAGGTTGTTACAGAGAAAAAAATAAAAAAGGAGGAGCTTTATGGAGGACATACTCTCTTTAGAAGTTGAAGATATGGAAAAATTGGATTTTAATGAATTAGTTGAAAAAATAGAGATTGTAAAGAATTATTTTCATAAAAATGATGTTGATATTGAAGTTGCAATAAAGTTGTATGGTAAAGCAGTTGATTTGCTTGCAGTTGCAAGAAAAAAGCTTATAAATTTTAAAAAGGAGAAAGAGGAAATAGATAGAAAATATATGGAGTTTTTAGAGAGGTTAGAACAAGAAAATGAAGAAGAATTGTTTTAAAAAAAGTTTTGAATTGTTTGGAAAATTTTTCATAACCTCCCTTTTTACTTTGGGAGGTGGTTATGCTATGGTTCCAGTTTTAAAAAGAAAATTTTCCAAGTATATAGATGAGGAAAAATTTGCAGAAATTTTATCTTTTGCGCAATCAATGCCAGGGCCAATAGCTATAAATTTAGCTATATTAATAGGCGAGCAAGTAATTGGATTTAGTGGGATATTGCTTTCTGTTTTAGGTGTGTTGATCCCTCCTGTGTCAATAATTATATTAGCAGGAAGTATAATTGGAAAATATTCAGCCCAATTACATGGTTTTTTTGAGGGGGTTTATGCTTCTATAATAGGTTTAGTTCTTGGGGTTTTATATTCTATAGTGAAAATTCAAAGATGGAATCTTTTAAAAGTTGTTATATTGTTAGCTTCAGTCCTTTTTGCGGTATTTTTTAGAAAATTTACAATATATATATTTATTTTTTTAGTGGGGAGTTTTTATTATGTTAAAAGAATTAATAAGGATAATAAAAAATGGTAATATTGTAGTTTTGACAGGAGCTGGTATAAGCACAAAGAGTGGAATACCAGATTTTAGAAGTAAAGATGGACTTTATCAAAAATATGGCGAGAAAATTTTTGATCTTCAATTTTTCTTTGAAAATCCTTCTGTTTTTTACGATTTTGTCTACAAAGAATTTCCAAAAATGTATGATGCAAAGCCAAATTTTGCTCATATTTTTCTTGCAAAGCTTGAAAAAAATGGATATATAAATGGTATTATAACTCAAAATATTGATAATCTTCATTACAAAGCAGGTTCAAAAAATGTATTGGAATTACATGGAAATGCTACAAGATTTTACTGCACAAAGTGTGGAAAACAATCAAAAAATACTTTTGATGGTTATATTTGTGAGTGTGGTGGATTAATAAGGCCAGATATTGTATTTTTTTCAGAAAGTGTAAGATATTTAGAAGAATCTTACACATTGATAGATAATTCAAGCACTTTAATTGTAGTTGGAAGCTCACTTCAAGTTTACCCTGCTGCGTATTTGCCAATTTATGCTAAAAAACAAAACAAGACTTTAGCGATAATAAATAAAGGTAAGACACCGTTAGATGATTATGCAGATATTATTATATATGATGATATAGTTGAAACATTTGAAAAAATTGCTAAACATTTTGAGGAGGTAGTTGATTGAAAAGATTTATATTAGTTTTATTTGTACTAGTGGTTTCAACGGCGCTCTTATCTATACCATTATATAGTTATAAATTAAGTGGGGTTGTGGTTTTTAGAAGTTTAGGCATAAAAATTAAACCGTTTTTTGAATATGATGAGGTGGAAGTCAAAGATTATTTTCTATTTGAACCTGAATTGATCACCGTTAGAGAAGGTAGAAAAAAGCTTATTTTGATTCATGGGATAGCTCCCAAAGAGGTAGATGAGAAGTTGGGATTTTACAAAAAAAGTATGATTGATAGTTTTAAAGAAATAATGCCAGATGATGTTGGTATATATTTTTTTCTTTATCCATCCCTTTCGGTAGATTTACAATATAGTTCTAAAAAGCTGATTGAATTGACAGATTCTTTTAAAGAAATTTATGTTTATGCACACAGCATGGGGGGGATTTTACTAAGATATGCTCTTCAAGATAAAGAGTTTTCAAGGAAGGTAAAAATGGCAATTTTTGCAGGTACACCACATGTTGGAAGCCCACTGGCACAATTAATATTTTTAAAGACTAGTATTTTGAATTTTTTCACAACACCAAAAGTAGAGCTTATAAAGAGAGCGCTTTTACTTGCAAATTTTTTTAATGGTTATATTTTAGCACCAAATTATAAATATTTAATTTTTGGTAAAAAATTTCCTCCTATTCCTGATTATGTAAAAAGAGTAAATTTTGTTGGGAAATTAGAAGTTAGTGTTGAGAGTATTGATGATATTTTAAAATCAAATCCAATATATTTTACAGGACTATATTTTTTAAAGTATATTGTGGATAATATTTATCCTGAGGATTCAATTTTTTTAGAAAATGACGGAATGGTTCCAGTTTTTAGTGCAACTCAAGATAGTGATATTAATTTTATATTTTATGGTGCAAATCATGCAGACCTTGCAATGAGGCGTGATATAATAGAAAAGGCAGCTGAGTTCTTTGGTTTTATTGGGGAGGGAGTTTAATGGGAAAACTTTTAGTAGCAATAGTTTTGGTGTTATTAATAGCATTTAGCTGTACTTTAATAATTAAAACACCTTCTTTGCCTGGTAGTTTTTCATTAAAAAGTGCAATTAGTTTATTAGATAGCTATGAATATCCTTTGGTTGAGACAGGAGAGATAAATTCTTTGTATGGTGTGCAGCTAAATAGAGGAATGTATGGAGTATTTAAAAATTTTGATGGAATGTTTTACGTATTTAAATATGAAGATGAAAAACTTACTAAAAATGATTGGAATAGATTGATAAAGACATTTGGAAGTGTTTTGAAAATTAATTATTTTAAATTTAGTTTATTTGATAGAGGGTATTTGCAAACAAAGTTTGAAGACCTTAATGTTATTACATGGTGGAAAGGAAATTGGTTGTTTGTAATAACAGGGAATAATTCTAAAGAATTCTTTGAATATATAAATAAAGTGTATGGGATGATTCAATGATGATAGTTGCAGGTGTCGATGAGGCAGGAAGAGGTCCATTATTTGGCCCTGTTGTAGCAGCTGCAGTAATTTTAAATGAAGAAATTGATGGACTAGATGATTCTAAAAAACTTACTAGTAGAAAACGTGAAAAGTTGTTTTTGGAAATAATTAAAAAAAGCTATTTTGCAATTTCTATTGCAACTGCTGATGAGATTGATAAGTTTAATATTTTGCATGCTACAGAAATTGCAATGGACAGAGCTTTAGAAAGATTAAAGAAAAAAATTGATTTTGATATAGCATTTGTTGATGGAAAAAATTTAAATTTGAAATTTCCTTTCAAATGTATTGTGAAAGGCGATTCATTAGTAAAGGAAATTTCTGCTGCATCAATATTAGCTAAAGTTGTTAGAGATAGGATAATTGTTTCATATGCAAAAAAGTTTTCAAGTTATATGTTAGAGAAGCATAAAGGTTATCCAACGCAACTTCATTTAAAATTAATTAAAGAACATGGGTTGACTCCATTGCATAGATTAACTTATAAACCTGTTATGGAATTATTAAGTATAACTCAACTTGAAGAATGGTATAAAAGTGGTATGATAGATGAAGAAAGGTATAAAAAAATAATTAGCAAAATGGAGGTGCCTCTTTTTGGAATACAAGATACTAGATAAGGGATTTTTAAGGCTTGTGGATATGATGGGAGATGATTATGCAGCTGTTAAAGCTGCGCGTGTTTCATATGGAAAAGGTATAAAGACACCAGAAAAAGATAAAAATCTTATATTTTATCTCATGGAGCATGGGCATGAGACACCATTTGAACACATAGTTTTTACATTTCATGTAAAAGCTCCTATTTTTGTAGCAAGACAATGGTTTAGGCATAGGATTGGATCTTTTAATGAAGCGAGCTTAAGATATACAGAACTTAAGGATGAATTTTATATCCCGGACCATGTAAGAAAAAACGTAGTTGAAGATAAACAAAAAGCTATAAAAGTTGATGACGAGCAGTTAAAACAAAAGGCTTTAGATTTAATAGAATCTTCAATAGAAAATTCATATAAAGTGTATAAAGAGCTTTTAGAAATGGGTGTAGCAAGAGAAATGGCAAGAATTGTTCTTCCAATGTCTTCGTATACACAATTTTATTGGACTGTTAATGCAAGAAGCTTGATGAACTTTTTAAATCTAAGAGCAGATTCTCATGCTCAGTGGGAAATACAGCAATATGCGTTGAATATTGCAAATATTTTTAAAGAAAAATGTCCTTGGACTTTTGAAGCATTTTTAAAGTTTGCGTATAAAGGTGATTTGCTAAAAGGGGGGGAATAATGAAATTAAAAGAGATTATAAATCTTTTAAATGCTAAAGTAATTGTTGATAATGGAATAGAAAATATTGAAGTTGAAAAAGTTGCTGCATCGGATTTAATGAGTGATGTGTTAGCGTTTGGTGAGGAAGGTTCACTACTTGTAACAGGGCTCGCAAGTCCTCAATGTGTAAGAACTGCAAGTGTTGTAGGAATACCAGCGGTAATTATTGTCAGAAATAGAGAGATAATGCCTGAAACTATAAAAATAGCAGAATTAAACGGTATAAGTTTGATCCTTACAAAATATGGTATGTTTGAAACCTGTGGTATTTTGTATAAGCATGGTCTTAAACCAATAAATAAATTTTAAAACAGTACTCAAGGGGGATGAGCAAATTGTTAATTGATGTTAAGCCATTATATTCTGAAATTAAAAATTTAATCATGGACCGCATGTCTAAATTAAAAAAAGTACCAAAATTGGTTGCGGTAACTTATAAGCCAGATCCTTCAACAATAAGTTATTTGAAAAGTCAGGAGAAAGCGGCAAAAAGGTTTGGGCTAGATTACGAAATTTTTGAGGCTTCTAATTCAATTGAAGTGTTAGAAAAATTGAGGAAATTATCTGAAGATAAAAGTGTTAATGGGATTTTTGTAACTCATCCTTTACCTGAATTAGATGAAATGTTGGTTTTTGAAAATCTGTCTCCTGAAAAAGATATTGAGGGAAGGCATCCGTATAATCTTGGAATGTTAATGTATGGAAATGAGTTTTTTGCTCCATGTACTGCTGAAGCGGTAGTAAAGATTTTAGAAAATGTTACAGAAATTACGGGTAAAAATGTTGTAATTATTGGAAGAAGTACAACTGTTGGAAAACCTTTAGCAACAATGCTTTTAAGAAGAGATAGAAGCGCAACAGTGACTGTATGTCATACAAAGACAAGAAATCTTCCAGAAATTACGAGAAACGCTGATATTATTGTTGCAGCTGCTGGAAAAGCAAGACTTGTAACAAAGGAAATGGTAAAATCTGATTCAATTGTTATCGATGTTGGAATAAATGTGGTTGATGGGAAAATAGTAGGAGATGTGAAGGAAGATGTATCTGAAATTGCAAAAGTTACACCTGTTCCAGGAGGTGTTGGTAGGATAACTACTGCATTATTAATGGAACATGTTGTAAAATCAGCAGAAAAAATGAATTTTTAAAATACAGGAGGTGTTTCTATGGCAAATATTGTTTATTCAGGTGTACCTGATCCATCAGCAAGTACAGGTGGTGCAACAGCCGCTGCCCCAAGCGCTGCAGGTGGATTATTTCAAATGTTGTTTCTTTTATTGATCTTTTTTGTAATGATGTATTTTTTGGTAATTCTACCACAAAGAAAGCGTGAAAAAGAATTTAAAAAGATGATTTCTGAAATCAAGAGGGGAGATACAATTATAACCTCTGGTGGTATTGTTGGAAAAGTTATCGATGTAAAAAAAGATACTTTGAAAATAAAAACAAGTAATACTACAGAACTTGAAGTAGCAAAAGTATATATTTCAAAAGTTTTGAAAAATAAAGATAAAACAGAAGAAAATTCTAAATCTAGTCAGGAAGACAATAAAGAATAAGCCAGGGGAGGTAATGAGATGAAAGATAACAAAGTTAGGGGAATTATTACACTAATCGTTATCGCACTTGCTTTTCTTTCGCTGCTCTGGCCAACAAGTGAAGGATACAAGGGACTTGCAAGTCTTTTTAGTAGAATAAAACTTGGACTTGACATAAGTGGTGGAGCCAGAATCGAGTATAAAGTAGATATTGATAAATCGGTTGAGAATCCTTCACAAGTGGCAGAAGATGTTTGGACCGTTTTAAGAAACAGACTTGATATGGCAAACTATACAGAAGCGGTTGTAAAACAAACATTTCGTGAGGAAAATACATTTATAATTGTAGAAATTCCTGGAGCCACTGATACGGCACGTGCAGAACAGTTGATAGGTTCTACAGGACTTCTTTGGTTTGGTCAAGTTATTGACTCTACAACATCAGATCCAAAAATTGATCCAAATCTTGTAAATGAAGCAAAAAGGGAAAAAGCAGAATGGCTACTTGATAGAGAGGGTAAAACTTGGTACTTGGTAAAAAAGGAAATAGCAAATATTTCCAATTTGAAACTTGTTTCTCCAAAAATAGTAGAAGCAATTCCACAGGTTGATAGAAATAATGTTGCAGGTTATGTTGTAACATTCAAATTGGATAAGCAGTATGCAGACGTTTTTAAAAGAATTACGGAAAAATTATATGTTCCAGAAGACTTAATTAACCAAGGTGGTGTAGCATACCAGCAAGCTTTGAAAAAAAGACTTGCGATAGTTTTGGATGATAGAGTGCAATTTGCTGGGTTTGTTACTGCAAAAATTACAGATGGAAGTGCTTTAATTAAAGGTAATTTTACACTTGATGAAGCAAAACAACTTGCTGCTATATTAAAAAGTGGTGCGTTGCCAGCAAGACTTGAAAAGGTTTCATCTGGATGGGTTGCACCTCTTTTAGGAGCAGATATTGTTTCAGCTTCTCTCAAGGCAGGTATAATTGGAATTATATTAGTTTTAATCTACATGATAATATTCTATGGAGTAATGGGGATTGTAGCTGATATTGCACTTTTATATAATACTTTCTTATTACTTGGAATTTTAGCTGCAACTGGTTCAATACTTACATTACCTGGAATTGCAGGTATTATTTTGACAATTGGTAGTACTGTTGATGGAAATATAATTATTTATGAAAGAATTAAGGAAGAAATCAGAAGAGGAAGTTCTGTAAAAGCAGCAATTTCAACTGCATTTTCAAAATCATTTATAACTTTGTTTGATGCTAATTTAACTACAATTATAGCTGGTTTGTTCTTATATTATTTTGGTACAGGAACAGTAAAAGGCTTTGCTATAACGTTAATTATTGGTGTTCTTGGTAGTTTGTTTGTTAACCTTATTGTTTCAAGATTTTTCCTTGAATTATTCTCTGGAGCAATTAAAGTTAAAGGTGCTAGCAAGGGAGGTGCCAGGGCATGATTGATTTCGTTGGAAAAAGAAAAATATTTATAGTAATTTCACTAATTTTAGTAGTGGCATCTCTGATAAGTATTTTTACTAAAGGTTTTAACTATGGGGTTGAATTTTTAGGTGGTTCGGAAATAATTTTAAAAGTAAATGCAGAAGTTAGTGAATCAGATGTTAGACAATTAATAAAGGACCTGGCACCTGAATTTGAAAATGCCAGAATTACCAAAATAAAAAGTGTTGATGATCCAAAAGGAATTTCTAAGTTTTCAATTGTAGTTTCACCAAAGGATGAAAATGGAGAATTAAAAGTTTACTCTGGAGAAGAAAAATCTGTACTTAGCCAAAAAATAGTTGAAGCATTCAAGAATAATAATTATACAGCAGAGGTAATTGGATTTAACGAAACAAGTGGTTATGCAGCGCAAGAGATTAAGAATCTTACTTGGAAAGCAATTGTATTTACATTACTTGCGCTTTTAATTTACATAACTTTAAGGTTCCAGTTTGTCTTTGGTGTAGGTGCTGTAGTTGCATTGATACATGATGTTGTAATAACTTTAGGATTTTATTCATTCTTTAACTATGAATTAAATGTTGCGGCAGTGGCAGCTATTTTAACCTTAATAGGTTATTCTTTGAACGATACTATAGTTGTTTACGATAGAATCAGGGAGAATTTAAGAAGGTCACGTGGAAGTACTATTGAAACATTGGTAAATAATAGTATTAATCAAGTTATTAAGAGAACTATAAATACATCCTTGACAACTTTCATAGTAATATTTATACTATTGTTGTTCTCTGGAAATAGTATAAAACCATTTGCGTTCGGTATGACAATCGGTACTATAGTTGGAACGTATTCATCCCTATATATAGCAAGTCCAATTGTGATAAGATGGATAAAAAAGTGAATAAAAAATAAGTTAAATTGAGGGCTTTTTTGAGGCCCTCAACTTTATCTAAAGGGGTGAGATTTTGGTTTATTTTTTGATAACTGGAGCAATTTCAGTTGTTTTTATTTTGATTCTTGCTTTTAAAATCTTGGAAAAATCCTCAGGAAATGAGAGGACAACTCAGCTATCAGAGATTATTCAAAAAGGTGCAAAGTCCTTCCTACTGCAAGAATACAAAGTATTTTTTCCAGTTATTTTTGCTCTAGCTATATTTTTCTATTTTATAGTGGGTATTAAGGCAAGCATTGCATTACTTATAGGTTCAGCCTTTTCCGTTTTGGCAGGTTATTTTGGTATGGCTATTGCTACAAGAGCAAATGCAAGAACTGCTTGGGCTGCAACAAAAAGCTTAGGCGAAGCTTTAAGTGTTTCATTTTCTGGCGGAGCCGTTATGGGATTAACCGTATCCACACTTGGAATTTTAGGGCTTGCTTTGACATATTATGTTACAAAAGATATTGAATTAATTAGTTATTATTCGTTAGGTGCATCATTTGTTGCACTGTTTGCAAGAGTTGGTGGTGGAATTTATACTAAAGCAGCTGATGTAGGAGCAGATATTGTTGGAAAAACTGAGGCGAATCTTCCAGAAGATGATCCTAGAAATCCAGCAGTTATTGCTGATAATGTTGGGGATAACGTTGGTGATGTTGCTGGAATGGGTGCTGATTTGTATGAGTCATACGTAGGATCAATTTTTTCTGCAATTGTTCTTGGAAGTTTATTTTTTGGAGAGAAAGGCTTTATTTCAGTTGTGTTTGTTGTAATTTTTGGATTATTATCTTCACTTGTTGGAATAGTTACTACTTTATTGAGGGCAAAAAAATCTGCTGATCCTGCAAAAACTTTGAGATTTGGAACGATTTTTGCTGGCGTTTTAACACTTACAGCAACATTTGTATATAGTTATTTAGTAAATTGGTTAAATATCTTTTACGTAGTCTTTTTTGGAGTTTTTGTTGGGTTATTAATAGGTTTAATTACAGAGTGGTATACTTCAGGAAAAAAGGTTGAAAATCTTGCAAAAACATCAACTATGGGCCCTGCAAATGTAATAATTAGTGGAACTGCACTCGGGATGGAATCAACATTTATTATAACTTTGTTAATAGCACTTGCAGTTGTACTATCATATAAAATTTTAGGGCTTTTTGGTGTTGCACTTTCGGGTGTTGGTATGCTTTCTACTTTAGGTATAAGCTTATCTGTGGATGCTTACGGGCCAATTGCGGATAATGCTGGCGGAATAGCACAAATGGCAGGATTGGATCCTAAAGTCAGGGAGATTACAGATTCTCTTGATGCTGTTGGTAATACGACTGCAGCTATGGGTAAAGGTTTTGCAATTGGTTCAGCAGCACTTACTGCACTTGCATTATTTGCTAACTTTAGCGCAATATCAAACGTTAGCTCAGTAGATTTGAGTAATCCATATCTATTTTTAGGTGCTTTAATTGGCGGAATGTTGCCATTCTTCTTTTCGGCATTAACTATGCATGCTGTTGGTGATGCTGCTGATGATATGGTTGAGGAAATTAGACGTCAAATAAAAGAAATTCCTGGAATATTAAGTGGTGAATCTACACCAGATTATCAAAAATGTATACAAATTGCAACTAAAGGTGCATTAAAGAAAATGGTGCTACCTGCAGTATTAGCTATTCTTTCACCAACATTACTATATTTTCTTTTTGGTCCAATAGGTGTTGGTGGATTATTAATTGGAGCTACAGTTTCTGGAGTTATGTTAGCAATATTCATGGCTAATTCTGGAGGAGCATGGGATAATGCAAAGAAATTTGTTGAAGAGGGACATTTTGGAGGTAAAGGTTCCTTTGCGCATAAAGCGACAGTGGTTGGAGATACAGTAGGAGATCCATATAAAGATACTTCTGGACCTTCGATTAATATATTGATAAAATTGATGGCTATTACATCAATAGTATTAATGACAATTGTAAGGGGGTAGTAATATATGAGACGTGTAGGTGTATTATGTGTAGGAAATGATTCCCCAGGTATAAATGCAGCAATACGTTCAGCTGTAGTTAGAGGGTTAGATCTAAATATTGAAGTTATGGGAATAAAAGATGGATTTGAAGGATTATTGAGAGATGATTTAGAAGTTTTATTAAGGCCTAACGTATCGAACATATTACATCAAGGCGGAACTATGCTTGGAACATCACTATATGTTCCTGAAGAAGATGTGGGAAAAGTTAAGGAAAAAGTTGAACAGTATGGGATTTCATCATTGCTAATTTTAGGTGGAAGACTTGGAGCAAAAGCAGCAATAAATTTGATGAAAATAGGAGTTCCTTCAGTTTTGGTACCCGCAACGATTGACAATGATCTGGCATTTACTGATTTTTCTATAGGATTTTTTACTGCGGTTGAGCATGTTAAAAATGCATTGGATGTTCTTCATTCTACAGCTGAATCACATCATAGGGTTATGATAGTAGAGACAATGGGAAAGCCTGGTGGTTGGATTGCTACAATTGGAGGACTTTCAGGTGGAGCTGACTATATAATTACCTCTACCGAAAAACCAAACTTTGAAGAACTTATTGAAATTATAAAGAGAAGATATGAAGGTAAAAAAAGATTTTCATTAATAGTAGTGGAATCCGGAGTTGAATTACCTGAAGAGATAAAAAAAGAGTGCGATGGATTTGAGAAGTTAAGCTCATCAGAAATTATTGGAAAGTATATTGAAAAAAAATTAAAAGAAAAGTTTGGAATTGAATGGAGATATACTAATCTTGGTTATTTACAAAGGGGTGGATCTCCAGCCGCAATGGATAGGATTATTGCAACTCAGATGGCTGCACATGCAATAGAAATGATAAAAATGGGAAAAGTTTATCAAGCAGTTGGTGTAAAAGGATTTTCTATTACTGAAATTCCTTATTCAGAAACAATGTTAAATTATAGACCTGTAGATTATTATTTAAAGGAGTTAACCAAGTTATTTTATTAAGGTGATAATATGATTGTGTTTATGACTGATTGGGGTTCATCTCATTATGTTGGAATTTGTAAAGGGGTTATGCGAAAAATTGCCAATGTAGAAGTAGTAGATCTAACTCACGATATTTCATCATTTAATGTGCGAGAGGCAATGTACATCCTCTCGCGCTCTTTTATTCATTTTCCAAAGGGAAGTATTTTCCTATGTGTGGTTGATTATGGTGTAGGAAGTTCTAGAAAGGCCATAGCAGCTAAAACTGAGAACTATTACTTTGTAGGACCAGATAATGGTATATTCACACTTGCCTTTGAAATTGAAAAACCAATAGAGATAAGAGAGCTTAATAATAAAGAATTTTATTATGGAGACTCTCAAACCTTTCATGGAAGAGATATTTTTTCTCCAGCTGCTGCATACATTTACCTAGGAAAATTTGAACAACTTGGAGATCAATTGTATAACTATGGAACTCTTCCATATATTAAACCAAAAAGATCTGGAAATAATATTCGAGGAGAAATTGCTTATATTGATAAATTTGGAAATATTGAAACAAATATTCCTTATGATTGGATAAAGGATTTTGAAAAAGTTACAATAGTTAAAAACAGAAAGAGAATAGAAATTCCTATAGCAAATTATTATTCTGAAGTTGAAAAAGGACAATTACTTTTACATAATGATAGTACTGGTTATGTTGAAATTGCCGCAAATCAATATAGAGCAAATGATATATTAAAGTTCAATACGGGAGATTTATTGGAGTTGATATTATAGAATTAATAGTTAATAATTTGGAAGTATTTTATACAAATAAGAAAATAATTGGTCCCATAAATATAAAATTCAAAACCAATGAATTAGTTTTATTATTAGGACATAACGGTAGTGGAAAAACAACTTTTTTAAAAGCCCTTGCGGGTGTAGTAAATTTTAAAGGTGAAATAATATCTAGCGATGGTAAGCCATTTTATATGGCAACAGGTTATGTTTTTCAAAATCCTGAAACCCAAATTGTTGGCAGTACAGTGTGGGAAGATGTAATTTTTGGGCTTGAAAATATAGGGCTTAAAAGAGAAGAAATTGAAGAAAGAGCTGTAGAAACGTTGAAAATTACTGGATTATTGGATTATAAAGATTTTGATCCATATAGTTTATCTGGAGGCCAGAAACAAAAGCTTGCAATTTCTTCTATTTTAGCTATGAGGCCTAAATTTTTGCTACTTGATGAGCCAACTGCAATGTTGGATAAGTACGATAGAATGATTATTAAAAGATTAATTGAGCAATTAAAAAAAACTGGTATTGGTATAATACTTGCAACACATCATGTAGAAATTTTTTATGATATAGCGGATCGAGTAATTTTTATGAAAGATGGCCTTGTAAAATATGATGAAGCAGCGTTAGAAAAAGTTTTAAGAGAGTATTATGAAGAAGGTGGAGCAATATGGAGAAAATAAGAAAATTAATTGAGAATAATTCTGGAAATTCTATAGCCATTGTTGGTGAAAATAAAAGATATGTTAATGATAAAGTAAAGCAAGCAGTTTTAGATGTTACAAATTATGATATACAAAGGTATTTAATGATTGATGAAAATAATATTAAGATAGATCATGTCAGAAATATTCAAGAGTTTTTATCATTTTCATCCGATAAGGGAAAAAAGATTGTAGTTATTTTTAATGCAGAAAAAATGCTGCCAGAAGCCGAAAATGCTTTGTTAAAAACGTTAGAAGAACCACCATCGTATTCAATCATAGTTCTTACAACCACTAATTGGAAAGCATTATATCCCACTATTAGAAGTAGGCTGCAAAAGTATTATATAAGTGTTCCAAAAGATATTTTATTAGGATTACAGGATTTTATATTAAAAAAGTTAGCAATTGAGTTTCCAGACAAAGTAGATGAAATAAAGACAAATAATTTGAAAATCATTGAAATTGAAAATTTTGAAGAAAGTCCTAGTTATTACTATTCACTTTACTTAAAAATAAAAGAAAACTTGGAAGATGCTAAGAAGATTAATAACTTTG
>NZ_JAIHAP010000081.1:0-8056 GCF_020054775.1 Thermosipho sp. (in: thermotogales)
CTTGATATAGAAATTACACCAAATAGACCTGATTGTCTCAGCGTTATAGGTATTGCAAGGGAAGTTTCTGCAATTTATGATGTTGATTTGAATTTGAAAATTAAGAATATAGAAGGGAAAGAAAAATTTCCAGTTGAAATTAAGATTGAAAGCGATGGTTGCTATAGATATACTGCAAGGGTTATAAGGAATGTTACGGTAAAAGAGAGTCCTATGTGGCTTAAAAAAAGGCTAATTGCAGCTGGATTAAGACCAATAAACAACATTGTTGATATCACAAATTATGTAATGCTTGAAACTGGCCATCCAGTGCATGCTTTTGATTTGAAAAACGTTCCTAAGATAGTTGTAAAAGATGCAAAAGGCGGAGAAGAGGTACTACTTTTGGATGAAAACAAATACAAGCTTTTGGGTGGAGAAGTATTGATAACTGATGGTGAAAAGATATTAGCACTTGGTGGAGTAATGGGTGGGGAAGAATCAGGAGTAAAGGATGATACAAAAGATATTCTCCTTGAAGTTGCTATGTTCGATCCTGTTAGAATAAGAAAAACATCAAAAGCACACGGAATTATCACAGATTCTTCTTATAGATTTGAAAGAGGTGTAGATCCAAACGATGCAATATATGTTATAAATAGGCTTACAGAGCTTATTTTAGAACTTTCGGGTGGAACACCTACTGATATTCTAGATCTTTATCCAAGAAAGATTGATAGAACTGAGATCGATTTTGATTTTAATTTTACAAACAAGGTTGTTGGAGAAAATATTGAAGAAGATGTACAAAAAAAGATTCTAGGTAGATTAGGTTTTGAGGTAGAAGGTAATAAAGTATTTGTTCCAACGTATAGGTATTTTGATGTTACAAGACCTATCGATCTTGTAGAGGAGATTTCGAGAATATACGGGATGGAAAAGATAGAAAGTGAACCTTTTAGGATATTGATAAACAGCAATTCAAGAAGTAAAAATCAAAAGCTAAGATATAAATTAAAAGATGCATTAAAAGCGGAAGGCTTTTTGGAGGCAATGAATTTGTCTTTTGTATCAAATGATATAGTAGGCAAATGGAACTTTACCGGTTTTAGCGTAAGAATTTCAAATCCAATTAATGAAGAGATGGCTGTTATGAGACCATCGCTATTATATGGGCTTCTTGATTCTCTTTCGTATAATTACAAAAGGCAAAATAGAGATGTAAAGCTATTTGAAGTTGGGAAGGTATTTATTGAAGAAAACGGCCAACCTAAAGATGTTGAAAAATTAGCGTTTGTTGCAACTGGAAGGATTAATAAAAGAGATTATACAGATCAAAGAATGATCGACTTTTATACTTTTAAAGGGTACATTGAGAATTTGGCAGAGGAGTTCAACCTAAAATTTGAATTTGAGCCAGCAGAAGTTGAGGGATTTGTTCCTACAAGGTGTGCAAGGATTCTATTAAATGGCCAAGAAATAGGTGTTATGGGAATGCTCGATGATGAGATGATGGATAAATTCTACGATGTAAAAGATGAAGTTTACGCACTAGAAATATCGACTCAACCGTTGTATGAAAATTACGTGGAGGTTCCAGAATACAGGGAAAGTTCGCAATTTCCATCTGTAAGACGTGATGTTTCACTTCTTGTCCCAAATGACTTTTTGATGGGAAAAGTGATTGAAGGTCTTTATAAGTATAAATACGTTGAAGAAGCTGGTATATCTGATGTTTATACTGGAAAAGGAATAGAAGAAGGATACAAGAGCGTGACTGTTTATTGTGTGTTTAGAGCAGAAGATAAAACATTAAGTGAGGATGAGGTAAATAAGATCTGGGAAAAGATCAAGAAAGATTTGATATACAAATACCCATTGAAATTGAGATTTGAGGAGGTCTGATATGAAATCAGGATTTGTCGCACTTGCTGGAAAGCCAAATGTAGGAAAATCTTCTATTGTTAATGCGATAGTTGGCAAGAAAATTTTAATTGTTTCAGATAAACCGCAAACTACTAGAAATAGAATAAACGTTATACATACTACTGATGATTTTCAGATAATTTTCGTAGATACACCTGGAATACATAAGCCATTGTACAGGCTTGGAGAATACATGGTTAAGGCAGCAGTAAGTGCACTAAAAGGTGTTGATTTAATCTTGACCGTTGTGGATGCAAAAGAAGGAGTTGGAAAACCAGAAAGGTTTGTCTTTGATTATGTAAATCAATCAAAGACAAAAACTATAGGTGTAATAAATAAAATTGATCTTGTAGATGCTAAAAAGGTTGAGCAAATTTACAATGAAATAAAGAATAGTCTTGAAAATTGTGTGGGCATAGTAAAGACCTCTGCTGTAAGGGGAGAAGGAATAAAAGAACTTTTAGATCTAATTGTTGAAAATCTTGAAGAGGGGCCTCAATACTATCCTGAAGATATGATAACTGATAGACCATTATCTTTTATGGCATCTGAGATAATAAGGGAAAAGATTTTTCATCATACATACGAAGAGGTTCCACACTCTGTTGCTGTCATAATAGAAGAAATAAAAGAAAGAGATAATGGGGTATTGTACATACGCGCAAATATATACGTTGATAGAAATAGCCAGAAGGGAATTATTATTGGTCAAAAAGGAAATATGATAAAAACAATTGGCCAGGAGGCAAGAAAAGAAATAGAATATCTTGTTGGCGGAAAAGTTTTCCTTGATTTGCATGTAAAGGTGAAAAAAGATTGGCGTAATAAGGACTTTATTATATTAAATGAAATTGGAATGAGAGATGATTTAAAAGACTAAATATGAGGGTATGTATAATATATGATACTAAAAGAAGATCGACGGAGCTTTTTGCTAAGTGGATAAAAGAGGCTTTTGAGGAAAATAGTGCAGTTGTAGATGTCTTTAAGGTTAATGAATTCAATGGTGATTTTTCATATGATCTGTTTGTTGTTGGCTCTCCTATTTACTACGAAAAACCTTTAAAGAGCATAACTGATTTTCTACAAAAATATTCGGATAAATTAAGTACAAAAAAATTAGCTCTGTTCATAGTATGTATGGCTCAAATTTTTGGGAAAGCAGGTAAGGCATATATTGAAAAGCAATATCTAAAAGCACTTGAAAGCAAAGTAGAAAATCTAATGTTTAAAAGCGCGGTGTTTAAAGGATGGATTAAAAAGGTAAATTTAAAAGAGAAAAAAGAAGTTTTTGAATGGGTGAATAGTTTAATTGAAAAACTTGAAGGGGAGGTGTAAAAATATGCAAAATTTTGTGTTTTATAACCCAACAAAACTTGTTTTTGGAAAAAATACCGTCGAAAAGATAGGAGAATATTTAAAAAAGGATAACGTTAAAAAGGTCCTTCTTCTTGCAGGTGGGGGTTCTATTAAAAAGAATGGAGTATATGAAAAGGTAGTAAGATCACTTGTAGAAAATGGTGTTGAAAAGATTGAAGTTTGGGGAGTAAGACCTAATCCAGTATTGTCTAAGGTCAAGGAAGCAATTTCTGTTGCAAAAAATGAGAATGTGGATGCAATACTTGCGGTTGGTGGTGGTAGTGTAATAGATAGTGCAAAGGCGGTTGCTGCAGGTGTAAGATACGAAGGAGATGTTTGGGACTTTTATTCTGGAAAAGCAAAGGTAAAAGAAGCTATGCCTTTATATGCTATATTAACCCTTTCTGCAACGGGAACTGAAATGAATGGCAATTCTGTTGTAACAAACGAAGAAACACTTGAAAAATTTTCTTTTAGCTCAATTCACGTTTATCCAAAGGTTTCTGTGGTTGATCCAGAAGTTCAATATACTTTGCCACAAAATCAACTTGTAAATGGCGCCGTTGATGCTATATCACACGTTATGGAGTATTACTTTGATGGTGAAGAAGTTTCTTTAACAGATAGAATTGATGAAGGTATAATAAAGACTATAATGCAAACTACTGAAGTTTTGCTTGATGATCCTAAAAATTACGATGCCAGAGCTAATTTTGCCCTTTCTACTACCCTTGCTTTAAATGGAGTATCTGGCCTTGGACATAAAGGTGGAGATTGGTCATCTCACGCTATAGAACATGCTCTTAGTGCACTAAATCCTGATGTAGCTCATGGTGCAGGACTTGCTGTAGTCTTTCCTGCATGGATGAAATATGTGTGTAATCAAGCACCAGAAAGATTTGTCCAATTTGGCGAAAATATCTTTGGATTGAAAAATTGCAAACCTGAAGAAGCAATAAATGCACTAAGTGATTGGTATAAAAAGATAGGAGCTCCAACAACTTTGAAAGAACTTGGCTTTAAGGAAGAAGATATTGAAAAATTAACCGAAATTGCATCAAAAATGGCTCCTATGGGTAGACTAAAAAAGCTTGAAAGAGATGATATTAAAAAGATATTAGAAATAGCATATTAAGGTTCCAGCAAGTGCTGGAACCTTTATTTATTCTATTGTGTGGTATAATAACTTTAAAAGGGGGTATTAGTTAAATGAAGGTTTTATACGCACAATCAGGTGGAGTAACAAGTGTTATCAATGCATCGGCATATGGAGTTTTGGATGAAGCTAAAAAAGCGGGGCTTGAGGTATATGTAGGTATTCATGGGATTTCTGGTGTTTTAAGAGAAAATCTTTTAAGAATAAATGACATTGATATAGAAGGTCTTAAATATACGCCTTCAGCAGCTTTTGGTTCTTGTAGAAGAAAACTAAAAAATCAAGAGGATATCAATAAATTATTTGAAATTTTCGAAAAGTATGAAATAGAGTATTTCTTTTATAATGGTGGAAATGATTCTATGGATACAGCATGGAGGTTGCATAACGAAGCTCAAAAGAGAAACTTTCCGCTCAAGGTTATAGGTGTTCCAAAAACTATTGACAATGATTTGCCTTATACTGACCATTGTCCAGGATATGGTTCAGCTGCAAAGTATATAGCAACTGCAATGATGGAGGCTACTCTTGATCTGAGAAGCATGTATGCTGATTCAACACGTGTTTTTGTAATGGAAATAATGGGAAGGCATGCTGGTTGGCTTGCGGCTGCTGCCGGACTTGGCTGGTTAAACGGTATAGGACCGGATATTATTCTTTTCCCGGAAGTTGTTTTTAACAAAGAGAGGTTTCTTGATAAGGTAGATGAAACAATAAGAAAAAAAGGGTATTGTTCAATAGCGGTTTCTGAGGGTATAAAGTACGAAGATGGATTTTTTGTTGCTGATATGGGATATACGGATAGTTTTGGAAATAGACAACTTGGCGGCGTAGGTTTTACAATAGCAGGTATGGTAAGGTCAGAACTTTCTTTGAAAACGCACGTTGCAATTCCTGATTATCTTCAAAGAAGTGGAAGGCACATAGCAAGTAAAACAGATGTTGAAGAAGCAGAAGGTGTTGGAAGAGAAGCAGTAAGGTTAGCGCTTTCGGGTGTCTCAGGAGTAATGGTAACTATTGAAAGAATAAGTAATGATCCATACAAGGTTGAATTAAAAACTGTAGAATTGAATAAGGTTGCAGAACAGACAAAATACCTTCCAGAAGATTTTCATAACGAATTTGAAGTGACTGATAAATTTATAAAGTATGCAAAACCGTTAATTGAGGGAGAATTTTTCCCGCCGTTTAAAAATGGTCTTCCTGATTATTTGATAATTGAGGAGGTAGAGCAGCAATAGCCTTCGTTGTATTTTCAATTTTTCAGATATTGTTTGTATTTACACTTTACCTTATTAAAAAAACAAGATATACGTTATTTATAATTCCACTTTCTTCTATATATCTTTTATTTCAAAGGTTTGATATAGTTTTAAATGGATATGGAGGAGTCCGTCTTGTTATGGATTCTTCCTCTTTTTATTTTATTCTAACTAATATTGTAGTTACTATTTTAGTCTCTTTTCAACTGGTTAAACATGGAAATGAAAATACATATTTTTTCTTTTCTCTTTTGCATCCAGTTTTGAATTTACTTTTTATTTCTCACGATTTATTTAATATTTATGTTTTGCTTGAAACAATAACTTTGCTAATAACTCTTTTAATACTGTCATCTGAAAAGTTTGAGCATAAACTTACAGCATTAAAATACATATTTGCAAGTTCTCTTGCAATGAGTTTTTATCTTATTGGAGTTGGCATGTATTATTATGTCAATGGTACTTTTGATATACTAGATGTTAATGGTTTTCCAGGTTTTTTAATAAAGGCGGCTCTTTTTTCAAAATCTGGTATTTTTTTGTTTGGAATGTGGCTTCCTGAAGTTCATTCCAATGTTGAACCTGAGGTTTCTGCTATGCTTTCTAGTATATATACTCAATCTGCGCTTTTTCCACTACTTAGAATATCGGGTGAAAATGAGTTTTTTATTGTTGGGACAATAACATTTCTTTTTGGAGTGTTTTTTTCAATTATATCTTCAGATTTGAAGAAAGTTCTTGCCTATAGTTCAATGTCTCAAATTGGATTGATGCTTTTAAACCCATTTTTTGCACCTCTTTATGTCCTTTCTCATGGGATTTCTAAAGCAATACTATTTTTGACGACAAGATATCAAAAAAGAGATTTAAGAATAAAAAGGGAAGTTAATATTCTTTTATTTTTAACTATGCTTATTTGTTTGCTATCTCTTTCAGGTTTTTCCCTAACACTGGGTGGTTATGTAAAAGGTAAAATGATTCATGGATTGTTTTCATATTTAATTTCATTTTTATCTTCCATTTACGCAGGTAAGATTTTAAAAGTAAAAATTGATTTTAGATTTGAAAAAAAGTTTGTTTATTTGTTTTTAGCATCACTTATTTTAATTTTCCCATATTTTAACTTAAAGTCGTTTGTTGTAATTTTGGGAATGCTGGTAGGATTTTTGTTAAATATAAATTTAGATTTATCATTTACCACTGAGACTATATTGACTTTGATGACATTTTCTGTTTCTATCTTTTCACTCTTTGGAGGGGTTATATGGTAGATTTTATACCACCATTTGTTATAATCTTACTTTCTATATACGGTCTTTTGTTTAAAAGACATATAATTTCCAAAGTTATAGCGTTGGATGTTTTAAATACTGGGGTTGTGTATTTGTTTGTTGTAATTGCTTCAAAAGCAGGTGAATATTATCCTATAAAGACTGAAGGTGTTAAAAATTATGCCGATCCATTCCCACAAGCAGTTATTATTACCTCCATTGTTATTGGTTTTGCTACTCTTTCTCTCCTTTTAATGATTAGCATGCTTGTTGTTGAAAAAAAGAAAAAAACAGACATTGTGAAAATCGAGAAAGATTAATTTGGAACTTTTCACAATCTTTTCTTTTTTATTTTTGATAAATTTTGTATAATTTTCTTTGGAAATATTTCCAAAAAAGGAAGGAGGATGCTTATGAAGAAGTTTTTTATTGTTATAATTCTTGTACTTTCTCTTGTTTCATTTTCTAAGGTCTTTGTTGAAGACGGAAAAGTTGTATTTACATTTAACGAAGCATTAGATGCAAAAGTAGTGTATCTAGCTGGAACTTTTAACAATTGGTCTCCTAATACACTTGCTATGGAAAAGGTGGATGGTGTTTGGAGAGTTTCTCTTGAGCTTGAGCCAGGGACTTACCAATACAAGTACGTTATTGAAGGAAAAAATTGGAAAGAAGATAGTGAAGCTCCAGGATATGTAGACGATGGTTTTGGAGGTAAAAATGGTATATTTACCTTGGTTGACAAAGATGGAACACTTGTTGTTTTACAAGAAAAAGTTGAAAAACCAGCACTTAGAATCAATGAAAACTTTGATCCTGAAATGATGTTTGTTGATGAAGAAGGGTATGTTGTAATTAGATTTAAATATGATGGACAAGCAGATTATGTAACAATTGCAGGAAGTTTTAACAACTGGGATGCCCAAGATATTGAATGCTATGAAATTGATGATGGATTGTGGGAAGCTGTACTTGAACTTGATGAGGGACAGTACCAATACAAATTTGTTGTAAATGGTAGTGAATGGGTTGTTGATGAAAACGCACCTGCATTTGTAGATGATGGATTTGGTGGAGAAAATGGATATTTTGAAGTTTTCAAA
>NZ_JAIHAP010000082.1:0-7886 GCF_020054775.1 Thermosipho sp. (in: thermotogales)
ACCCAAGATGGTGTGTGGTTTTTAAAGCCTCTTGTTGAGATAGAACATTCACACCTTTTGGGAACAGGTGACACGTACATGGCAGCTATGGTATATAAATGTTTTAAATCTGATAATTTAGTTGATATAGCAAAATATGGTTATGCTGCTGCACTTGCAAAGACATGGTATAGGGCAAAGGTTCCACCTAAACTTGAAGACATCGAAAAAGCCTTTGAAAAATTTAAGATTGAGAGGGTGGAGTAAGATGAAAGTTAAAGATTTTTATATAAGGGATATAACCGCTGTTTTAGAAGATGAAAGTGTTTCAAGGGTGCTGAAAATTCTTTCTAGGCAACAAGTGACCGGAGTTCCAGTTATAGATGAAGATTACAAGGTGGTTGGATTTATAAGTGAAAATGATATAATTCGTGCAGCATTACCTAGTTACTTTTCGCTTTTACAAACAGCATCATTTATTCCAGATTTAAATCAATTTGTTAGAAATCTTAAGAAAATTTCTAATAGAGCTGTTTCTGAAATCATGACTAAACCTGCTATTACTATCAAAGAATCAACACCACTTTTGCATGCGGCTGATTTGATGATTAGACATAGCTTAAAAATTTTACCTGTGGTGGACGAAGATGATAAATTGCTTGGTGTAATTACAAGGATGAAGATTTTGGAAGCGGTTAGTAGGGAGGACTAATTTGAATGAGAGTCAGCGTTCTTACATACGGTTGTAAGTTGAATCAATATGAATCAGAACTTATGGCCGAAAAGCTTGAAAATGAAGGATATATAGTGGTAAACGAGGAAGTAGAATCGGATGTTTTTGTAATAAATAGTTGTGTTGTGACAAACGAGGCGACAAGGAAGATAAAGCAACAGATAAGAAGATTAAAGAGGAAATTTCCAGGAGCAAAGGTAGTAGTAACAGGGTGTTATTCTCAACTCGGATTTGAAGAATTAGAAAAAGAAGGCGTTGATCTTGTACTGGGAAATAATGAAAAAAAATATATTGATAGATATTTAGGAGAATCAGGTATTTTTGTAGATAAAGCGTACTGGAATAGGAATTCGTTAGAAGATGAATTTGTTTTTTCTTCACTTGCAGAGAGAACACGTGCATTTATTAAAGTCCAGGATGGTTGTACAAATACTTGCAGTTATTGTGCAATAAGGTTTGCAAGGGGAAATAAAATTAGAAGTAAGCCAGTTGATCTAGTTGTAAGTGAAGTTTTAAGGCTTGTAAATAAGGATTACAAGGAAATTGTAATTACAGGATTAAATCTTGGAAAATTTGGTAAAGATATTGATTCTTCATTGCATGAACTGTTAAGAAGCCTTGTTAAAATAAAGGGTGATTTTAGAATTAGACTGAGTTCGATAAATCCAGAAGACTTAGATGAAGAGTTAATAAGTTTGATAGGAGCAGAAGAAAAGATTTGTAATCATCTTCACATTCCTCTTCAAAGTGGAAGTACAGATGTATTGAAAAATATGAGAAGAAATTATACACAAGATGATTATTTAAGGGTTGTTGATAGTATAAGAAAAGTTGATCCTAACTTTTCGATTACAACAGATATAATGGTTGGGTTTCCTGGAGAAAGTGAAAAGGATTTTGAAGAAACTTTGAAAGTTGTTAGAGAAGTTTTGTTCTCAAAGGTTCATGCCTTTAGATATTCTGATAGACCTAATACACTTGCTTCAAAGATGCCTAAAAAAGTGCCTGGAAATGTAAAAAAAGAAAGAGTTGAAGTTTTAGAAAAACTAAGCGCAGCAGTTGCAAAGGACTATAGGAAGCGACTTGTTGGAAGAAAAGCAAAAGTTTTAATTGAAAGCTATAAAAACAAGATATATTCAGGATACGATGAATACTACGTGTTACATGAAACTTCCCACGGAGAATTCGGTAAGATAGAAAATGTAACAATACAGGCGGTTACCGATGAGGGAGTGATTTCTAAAAAGTATGAACGAAAGGTCTCTAATAGATAACATATTTAACGGAATAGTTGTGTATGAAACTGTTCGTATATATGATGGAAAACCTTTAGCGGTTAAAGAGCATTATAAAAGGCTAATTAATTCTTTGTCATATTTAGGAAAAGAAAATGAAGTAAGTTTAAATGATTTTGAAAAAGAAATTGAAAGAAATATTTCCTTTGACAGGGTAAAGGTATATGCAATTGTGAGTGAAAAGGTGGAACTTTATTCTGTCGGTGAAAATATATTAACTAAAAAGGTAGAAAGTGTCAAAATAGATATTTCAAATGTAAGACATGCCGAACCATCTTCAATACCACCTAACTTTAAGTCACTTTCAAGAGCGGATGTTTTTCTTGCAAGGCAAAACAAAGGTGATAACTATGATGTGATACTTTTAGGGCAAAAGGGGCAGGTATGTGAGGGAAGCTTTTCTAACGTCTTTTTAATTAAAGATGGTAAAGTAATTACTCCTTCACTTGAAAGTGGAATTTTAGAAGGTATTACAAGAACGTTTGTTATAGATATGTTAAAGGAAAGCGGCTACACGGTAGAAGAAAAAATAGTCGAAGTAAAGGAGCTATTCTATGCAGATGAGATTTTTCTTACACATACGAGCATGGGTATAGTTCCTGTAAATTATCTGGGAAAGTTTTCATTAAAAACAGAAATTTCTGAAAAACTTTCGAGGATGTTTGAGGAGTATCTTCATGCAAAGATTGGGTGATGTTTTACGGGAACTTGCAAAAAAGAATTTGTTTATAAAAAATCTTTATGTTTCAACCCTTTCAAGAGAGCATTTTGAAGATGTTATTGGAAAGCCTTTTAATGAGCATTGTAAGGTGGTTATGTTTAAAGACGGAGTTATTTATATAGAATGTGATGATCAGCTTTTTGTAACTGAACTTAATTTTTTTAGGGAAAAGATACGTGAAAAGTTGAATGATAGATTGGGGATATATGCTATAAAAAAGGTAGTAATAAGAAAGAAGAGGAGGGCAATAAATGGACTATAGTGCACAAAATATAAAAGTATTAAAGGGGCTTGAACCGGTAAGGCAAAGACCAGGAATGTACATAGGTTCTACGGGAAAGGCAGGTCTTCATCATCTTGTATATGAAATTGTTGATAATAGTATAGATGAATCACTGCAGGGGTATTGTGATACCATAAAGGTTACAATTTTCAAAGATGGAAGTGTTGAGGTAGAAGATAACGGAAGGGGTATTCCAGTTGATATTCATCCTGAAACTGGAAAGAGCGCACTTGAAGTTGTTATGACTACCCTGCACGCAGGTGGAAAGTTTTCAAAGGATTCATACAAAGTAAGCGGTGGTCTCCATGGTGTTGGTGCATCGGTTGTTAATGCACTCTCTCAGTGGCTTGAAGTAGAAGTACATAGAGATGGAAAAGTATACTATCAAAGGTATGAAAGAGGAACACCTACCTGTGAGGTAAAGATAATAGGTGAGACTGAAAAGCGTGGAACGACTGTTAGATTTAAGCCTGATCCATTAATTTTTTCAACTACGGATTTTGATACGGATACAATTTTAATGAGACTTAGAGAGCTTGCATTTTTAAATCCAAATATTACTATTTATTTTAAAGACGAAAGAAACAATACAGAAAGAACGTTTCATTATACAGGTGGTATTAAAGAATTTGTCTCACATTTAAGTAAGGGAAGCAAATCCTTACATGAACCAGTATATATTAGCGGAGAATATGAAAAGATTAAAGTTGAAGTTTCTTTTCAATATACCGATTCAGATTTTGAAAAGATTTATTCATTTGTAAATAATATAAGGACCGTTGATGGTGGAACACATGTTACTGGTTTTAAATCTGCCTTTACTAGAGTTGTCAATGAATTAGGTAGAAAAACAGGACAGTTAAAGAAAGATTCATTGCGTGGAGATGATGTAAGAGAAGGAATGGTCGCTGTTATAAGTGTTTTAATGAGCAGTACTCCAGAATTTGAAGGACAAACAAAATCAAAGTTGGGTAACGAAGAAGTCCAAGAAGCTGTAGCAAAAGTAGTGAGAGAAAAGCTTCTTGAATTTTTTGAGACGAATGAAAATACGCTTAAGATAATTATACAAAAAGCACTGGAAGCAAAGAAAGCAAGAGAAGCTGCAAAGCATGCTCGTGAAATGGTAAAAAGAAAGAGTGCTTTTGGAAGCTCTTCGCTCCCTGGAAAGCTTGCAGATTGTATTACTAAAAAACTTGAAGAATCTGAACTTTTTATAGTCGAGGGTGATTCAGCAGGTGGTTCGGCAAAACAGGCAAGAGATAGAAATTTCCAAGCAATTTTACCACTTCGTGGAAAAATCTTAAACGTAGAAAAGAGTAGTTGGCTTAAGCTTTTAAAGAATGAGCAGGTAAGAGATATTATAACTGCATTGGGTGTAGGCATCGGCGATGATTTTGATATTAAAAAGTTAAGATATGGAAAGATAATAATAATGACCGATGCTGATGTTGATGGTGCACACATTAGAACACTTCTTTTGACACTCTTTTACAGGTACATGAAAGAATTAATTGAAGAGGGAAGAATATATATTGCACAGCCTCCACTTTACAAATTAACTGTTGGAAAGGATCACTATTATTTCTACAGTGATGAGGAATTGGAAGATTTTAAAAAGACATTGGAAGATAAAAAATATGAAATACAACGTTACAAAGGTCTTGGTGAAATGAATCCAGAGCAACTTTGGGAAACTACCATGGATCCAAACACAAGAAAATTATTAAAAGTTTCAATTGAAGATGCAGAAACTGCAGATGAGTTATTTGAAATGCTTATGGGTAGCGATACTGAGAGCAGAAAGGAATTTATATTCAGACACGCACTTTCTGTAAAGGAGATAGATGTATAAGTGAGAAAAGGTATTTTATTTATTTTACTGCTACCTATTCTATCTCTTTCCATGTACATACAGTTTTTAGACGTTGCAACGGTTACAAGAAATGAAGTTACAGTATTTGATGTGGCAGCAACTTATACTCAAATTGATGCAACAAGTCTTCAAAATATTGTTCTTGCGTATCTTCCTGAGAATTCTTCAACTGATATTAATATAAAGTACATACTTCAAAGACTTTCAAGGGTGGCAACTCAAGTTGAGGCCACCCCTACTGTTGGTGTTGTAAAGGTTGTCTTTCCAAATCTTTTGACTAGAGAAAGTAGTATGTCTACGCTAACCGTTGAGCAGGCATTGAAAATTGCAACAGAAGTTGCTCTATCAATGCTTCCCATAAATTCAACTGTAGAAGTTACTTCAACGTACGGCAAGATTGTTGAACACGATAATTTTGATTACGATGTAATTCAATCTGTTGGTGGAAGCTTTTTGGTAAGATTTGCTTTAAAGAAGGATAGTAGAACCGTCGGATATTTTAACGTTAACCTAATAGGAAAATGTATTAGGAAAATTCCCGTAGCTGCGAGAAATATTAATTACGGAGAGCAGGTTAATATGGACGATGTAGCCTTTGCAGATGTGAATATATTTTCTTTAAGGGGAACACCTTTGGATGTATCAAAGCTTCCAATGATTTCTAGAAAGTATTTTAAAGTTGGAGAGCCTTTGTTTGAAGAGTATTTTGAAAGAGTTCCAGATGTGGTGGTTGGTCAGGTTATAGTAGGGTATGTAGAATTACCGGGTGTTATCGTGAAAACAATGCTTCGGGCACTTGAAAGTGGGAATGTGGGAGACGTGATTAAGGCAAGAAATATTGAAAGTGGAAAGATAGTGTACGGGCTTATAGTTGAGGGACCTATGTTAAAGGTCGTGGAGGTGTCAAAATGAAAAAGTTACTAACTGTATTTTTAATCTTATTCTCATTGCTTTCTTTAGCAGATTCTATATACAATCCAAATAGTAAATTTTCAAATATTATAGCAAGTCCACGTGCATCAAAGGTGGGAGATGTTGTAAATATATTGGTGTATGAATCACCAAGATTTTCTACAAGTTCTGAGGTAGATTCTTTCAAGAATACAATTCTTGGTGCAATAAGCAGTGGTTCAAAAATACTTGGAAGTGACCTTTCAGGGTTTTTACCAATAAAGGATTCAGATAAGGTTAAAAGTTCTAACAAAAGTCAAACAAGTGTTATTTTGCAGATAACTGCAGTTGTTAAAAAAGTGGATGAATACGGTAATTTATACGTTGAAGGTCGAAAAAATATTAAGGTTGGTAATGACCTAAGAGAGATTATTATTACAGGATGGGTCAATCCTGAAATGATTTCTGCAAAAAATACCGTTAATTCAACTGATTTGATGGATGCACAAATTTGGGAAAATGGAAAAATTATATTTGAAGATGATCCAAATGAGGGAAGCTGGCTCGGGCTTATTTTATCATCTCTTGCAGAACTCTTTAGATGAGGTGAAAATGTATGAAGAAAAAAATAATCATTGCCTTGTTAATTGTAGCAGTATTTTCACTTTCTGCGGTTGTTAGGATAAAGGATATTGCAAAATTTAGAGGTGCACGTGATAACCAACTATTCGGTATTGGAATAGTTGTTGGTTTAAATGGAACTGGAGATGGAGGAACGTTAAATTCTCCACTCCTTGCAAACATGTTTAAAAATTTTGGGATACCTATTTCTGAGGAAGATATAAAGTCAAATAATACGGCACTTGTTATGGTTGTTGCCGATATTCCACCTTTTTACAAAGAAGGAATGAGGCTTGATGTTATAGTTGCATCGCTTGGCAGTGCAAAGAGCCTTGAAAACGGTGTGCTTCTTCAAACGCCGCTTTATGGCGCAGACGGCAATATATATGCAGTGGCACAGGGGCCCGTTTCAGTCGGTGGTGCTGAAGTAAAGTCTTCAGTTAATCTCCAGAGCAGATTCAAGGTTACAGGGTACATTCCAAACGGTGCGCTTATAGAAAAGGAAATTCCAGCAAATATTGTTTCAGATAATAGCGTAACTATACTTCTTCAAAACCCAGATATCACTACTTCTGCAAGAGTTGCAACGGCAATAAATGAAAAGTTTTCTGTAAAGCTTGCTAAAGCAGTTGATCCTGCATCTGTTAGAGTGCAGATACCCGATGCATTTTCAGATGATATTATTACCTTTTTGTCTATAATAGAAGAACTGGAGGTTATACCCGATCAAGCAGCGAAGGTCGTTATAAATGAAAGAACGGGGACGGTAATCTTTGGTGGAGATATAAAGATTTCTGATTTTACCCTCAGCTATGGAAACTTTGTTGTGAGTATAAAAAACGGTGAAATTGATGGCCAGGAAGCTACAATTTCCAACTTGATTTCTGCATTAAAGGCATTAGGTGCTACACCGCAGGATATAATAGGTATAATTGAGGAGCTGCACAAAGCAGGGGCAATTTATGCAGAGATAAAGGTTATGTGATATGTGGGGTGGATGTAGATGGATGTTTCTAAGGTATCTCAAAATACTGTAAATCAAATAAATGTTGATAAGTTAAAAAAGGTTTCAGAAGAATTTGTGGCAAGTTTTTTCTTTCAAATCTTTAGAAAGATGTACGATACAATTCCAAAATCTTCTTTAATTCCAGAAAGTTTTGGTGAAAAGTGGTTTAGAGAAAATATGTTGTATGAGTATTCCAAGATAGCTGCCAAAAACGATCTAAAGGATTTAAGCATGAGCGTGTATAGATCCTTAGGTGGAAAGGTGTACAATCAAATTCCAAATACAAAAAAATAATTGGACATACCAGACGGTATGTCCATTTTTTTTTAGAAAAAATTATCATGTGTATATTTTATTTTTGGAGTTAAATGAAAAATTTTTCAGACAATTTTTTCAATTAAGACTTCTGAAACATTTCTTGATTTACTCGAGATAGAGATACCAACTGCATATACAGAATTTGAAAGAAACTTTTTAAAGTAGT
>NZ_JAIHAP010000083.1:0-7752 GCF_020054775.1 Thermosipho sp. (in: thermotogales)
AAATGCCTGTGCTAGCATTTTGGGATCACCTATAAGCAATGATTTTGTTGTCTTGAGCTTTTCAGATTATAACGTGGACATTTCAGAGATAAAGAAAAGAGTTGAACTTGCTTGCAAGGTAGATTTTGTGATGGTTATTTATAACCCCATAAGCAAGGTTAGATTGGAAAAAACTAAAGAAATATTTCAGGTTATTGTGGATAACAAGCCGGCTAAAACAAAAGTAGCATTAGTAAAAAATTGCTACAGAGCAGATTTTAGTATGAGAATAATAGAGCTTTCTCAAATATTTGAAAACATCGATTTTATAGACATGAATACAACAGTGATAGTTGGAAACAAATATACATACGAAAATTTCGGAAGATTAATTACACCAAGGTGGTATAAATGATACTTGTTTTATCTGGAACAAGTGTAGGAAGAAAAGTCGCAGATGCGCTTTCAAGAAAATATAAAGTGCTAGTTTCTACAAAAACAGAATATGGGAAAAAATTAATAAATGAAAATAAAAATTTAAAGGCTGTATATGGAGAACTTGATAGAGAAAGTCTAAAGAGTTTAATTTTGAAAAACAATATCAAAGTTATAGTCGATGCAACTCATCCTTTTGCAACTATTATTAGTAAAATAGCTTTTTCAGTTTCAAAAGAACTAAATGTGGATTATATAAGGTACTTAGAGGAAGAAGAAAAAGTTTCATATGAAAATGCAATATATGTGGAAGGACACAGTCAGGCAAAAGAAAAATGCTATGATTTTGACAATATTTTCTTAACCATAGGGACTAAGAATTTGGCAGTGTATAAGGATTTGATTGATTCAAAGAATGTTTTTGTGAGGGTACTTCCAACGGTTGAATCAATAAAGGTTTGTGAGGATTTAAATATTTTGCCCAAAAATATAATAGCAATGCAGGGGCCATTTTCTAAGGAGCTTAATTATATTTTGTTTAAAGAAACAAAGGCCCAGGTAGTTGTTACAAAGGAGAGTAATCTCTTTGAAAAGGTAGAAGCTGCAAAACAACTTGGAATACACTTGATTATTGTCAAAAGACCTAAAGAAGTTGGTAGGAAAAAGGTAAGCAGTATAGATGAACTAATGAGGGTGATAAAGGATGCTGAATAATCTAAAAATGATAGGCATAGGGAGAAATGCTCCTCTTTATATTTTAGAAAAGTTTGATTTTGATGAAAAAGAAATTATTGAGCTTTTAAAAAGTAAAGTAGATGAAGTTGCCGTGCTTAAAACGTGCCATAGAAGAGAGATATATTTTGTTGGAGATTTAAAAAAGCTACCTTTTGATTTAGATGAAAATGTGGAAGGATATTTGATACAAAGGACTGGGGTTGATGTTGTAAGACATTTATTTAAAGTTTCATCAGGGCTTGATTCCATGGTTCTTGGAGAACACCAAATTCTTTCACAAGTAAAAAATACATACAAAAATTATTGTGAAGGAAAATTATTAAAACGAATATTTAATGAAGCTATTTCAGTTGGAAAAGAGGTTAGAGAAAAAACAGGAGTTTCAAAATTTCCACTTTCAATAAGTTATATTGCACTAAAGTTGATTGAGGAGCTTAGGGGAAAAGTCTCAGAAAAAGATATTTTTGTGATAGGTACAGGCCAAATGGGGCAAAAGGTGGTTAAGTATCTTGTTGATAGAAATGCAAATGTATATATATCTAACAGAACAAAGTCCAAGGCTTTAGAAATTAAAAATAAATATCCGGGAGTACATTTGGTTGATTTTTCAAAAAAGTATGAATTTATTTCAAAGAGTGATGTTGTAATTAGTGCAACTAATGCCCCACACTATGTCGTTGAAAAGGAAAAAGTTAATACAAGAAAAAAAATATTGTTTATTGATCTTTCGATGCCAAGAAATATAGATCCAGAACTTTCAAAGTTACATGATTTATACACACTTGATGATCTACAAAAGATATCTGAAAAGTATAGATTATTAAGGAAAGAAAAGATAGATATGATGCAAAAAATTTTAGAGCAAAGAATTGAAAAATTTTTGAATTGGTATTATTCACGAAATTTAAAAGAAAAGATAGAAGATGTAATAAAGATGAGAGACATTGTTGTGGAAGAAGAATTTAAAAGGCTTGTTAATAAAGTTGAGGATAACAAAAATCTTGAAAAGATAAAGGAAAGTCTTAGAAGATGCGCAAATAGAATGGCAAGTTATCATATCCAATATTTAAAGGGTGAAAGATTATGAAGATAAAGGTTGGGACACGTGGAAGCAAACTAGCTTTAATACAAACTAATATGGTTGTTGAAAGGTTAAAGAGTAAGTTATCGAACGTTTCATTTGAAGTTATACCAATAAAGACAAAGGGAGATATTGTAAAAAAGCCAGTTGAGAAAATAGGAGGAAAAGGAGTTTTTGTAAGTGATATTGAAAAGCTTCTTTTAAATGGTGAAATTGATATTGCAATTCACAGTATGAAGGATATGCCAAGTAAGATTCCAGATGGACTATTATTAACTTCAGTATTAAAAAGAGAAGATGCAAGGGATGTATTTGTTGGAAAAAAGGATTTTTTTTCGTTAGAAAGTGGTGCAAAAGTTGGTACTTCAAGTAAAAGACGTATGCTTCAATTAAGTATTTTAAGACCAGACATTGAAATAGTACCCATTCGTGGAAATGTTGATACAAGGTTAAAAAGAATAGGAGAGCTTGATGGAATTGTCCTTGCTGCGGCAGGATTAAAAAGACTTGGGCTTGAGAAAAAAATTACTAATTATTTTTCGATAGAGCAAGTTGTTCCGGCACCATGCCAAGGAATTTTAGCACTCGAATTTACATCTAAATTTTTACCTTTATTTGAAAAGGTAAAAGATGAATTTGTAGATCCTGATACAGAATATGTTTCAAAAATAGAAAGAAAAGTCCTTTCTATATCAGGTTTTGATTGTAACACGCCGTTTGGTTTTTACTGTGAAAAGAATGATGATCAATTGATTTTTCACATATTTAAAAATGAAAAGAGAGAAAAGCTTGTCGTTGATAAAGATAGAGCATATGAAGTGTTAGGGGAGATAAGATGGGAGTAGTTTACCTTGTAGGTGCAGGACCTGGAGATTTGAAATTAATAACTTTAAAGGGATTAGAAGTTTTAAAAAAGGCCGATTGTGTGGTTTATGATCATCTAATAAATCCTAATCTTTTAAATTTTACAAAAGATGATGCAAAGCTTATATATGTTGGTAAAGTTGCAGGAAATCATTCCAAAACTCAGGAACAGATAAACAAAATTTTAGAAGACGAGGCAAGAAAAGTAAATATAGTTGTTAGGTTAAAAGGTGGAGATCCATTTGTATTTGGAAGAGGCGGGGAAGAATTTGACTATTTAACGCAAAGAGGAATTAAAGTAGAAATAATTCCAGGTATAACTTCAGCAGTTGCAGTGCCAGCTTATGCAGGAATACCTGTTACTCAAAGAGGTATTTCTTCACACTTTCATGTTTATACAGGACATAGCAAAGATACAAAAATTTACGAAGATAGTGGTACTATAGTATTTCTAATGGTTTCAAAAAACATAGATTTTGTAAAAGAAAAACTTCTTGAAAAGTTTTTACCTGACACACCTTGTGCGGTTATAAACAACGGAACGACAAATCTACAAAAAACTTATCTGACATTAGTTAAGGATCTTAATACCCAGTTATTTGATTCACCTTCGCTTTTGGTTGTAGGGGATGTTGTAAAAAAGAGAATAAATTGGTTTGAAGGCGGAAAGTTATTTGGAAAGAAAATATTAATTACAACTCAGTATAGCAAGGATTTTGAAATTTTAGAGAAAAGCGGTGCACAACTTTATTTTGTTCCAACCTTTTATATTAAAGAAAATGTTGAAAAACTTAAATACCTTGCAAAAAATTTGGATAAATATGAGATATTGATATTTACAAGTAAAAACGGTGTACGGCTATTTTTAAAGTGGTTAAAGAAATTCAAAATTGACTTAAGAAGCCTAAAAGCAGAGATAGCGGTAATCGGTGAAAAGACAGCAAAAGAATTTGAAAAAGTTGGCGTATTTGCTGATATTATACCTGAAAAAGAGCTTTCTGAAAAATTATTTGAAATGATTGATAAAAGAAAAAAGGCAGCATATATAACGTCGAATTTAGGGAAGGATATAAATGAGGAAAACATAGAAAAGATTGAGATTTATCAAACAATTGAGAACTATAGAATGAAGAGGGTTTTAAATGAAGTATTAAAAAAAGAAATGGATTATGTTGTTTTTACAAGCCCATCATCATTTTTATTTTTTCTTAAAATGGCAAAACTTAATAAAGAAAAGATATGTGCGATAGGGCCTGTTACTAAAAAATGTATAGAAGATCATGGGTACAAAGTTGAAATAATGCCAAAAAAATACACTTATGAAGAACTTTGCAAGGAAATATTGAAAAAGGGAGGGTAGATCTTGATAAAGAGGCCTAGAAGATTGAGAAAAAATGAGATTATACGTAGCCTTGTAAGAGAGTATAAGGTTTGTGTGGATGATCTAGTTTATCCTCTATTTATTAAGGACGGTTACAAATTAAAAGAGGAAATAGATTCGATGCCAGGTATTTTTAGATATTCTATTGATACAGCAATTGAAGAGATAAAGGAAGCAAGATCATATGGTATAAAAAGTTTTATACTCTTTGGAGTGCCTGAGGAAAAGAATTTAGAGTGTGCACTTTCTGGGATAATTCCAAAAGCACTTAGACAAATAAAAAGAGAAATTGAAGATATTGTATTGATTGCAGATGTTTGCATGTGTGGATATACAAAAGAAGGCCATTGTGGAATTGTAAAAGATGGTGTGATTTTAAACGATGAGAGTTTGACTGTACTAGCTGATATTGCACTAAGCTATGCAGAAGCGGGAGCTGATATTGTAGCACCATCTGATATGATGGATGGAAGGGTTTACGAAATTAGAAAAAAGCTCGATGAACATAATTTTACAGATACCCTTATAATGTCCTACAGTGTAAAATACGCATCTTCTTTTTATGGCCCATTCAGAGATGCGGCTCACTCTGCTCCAGCATTTGGAGATAGAAAGACTTACCAGATGGATTATGCAAATAAAAGAGAAGCTTTAAGGGAAATAGAGCTTGATATTGAAGAAGGGGCAGATATAGTAATGGTAAAACCTGCACTTTCTTATCTAGATATAATACATCTTGTAAAAGAAAAGTTTAATATTCCAGTTGCGGCATACAATGTGAGCGGAGAATATTCGATGGTAAAGGCAGCATCAAAGATGGGGTGGATAAATGAAAAGGACATAGTGATGGAGATTTTAACTAGTATGAAGAGGGCAGGAGCGGATATAATCATAACTTATCATGCAAAGGATGTTGCAAGATGGATTACTTGCCAGTAATTTTAAACATAAAAGGTAAGAAATGTTTGATTGTAGGTGGAGGAAAAGTTGCAGCAAGAAAAATAAAATACCTTCTTGGAAGAGTTGAAATAACAGTAATTTCAAAGGATTTTTGTAGAGAGATAAAAGAGATGGAAGGTATAAAGCTTGTGAGAAAAGCATATGACTCTTCAGATTTAGATGGCTTTGACATAGTTATTGCTGCAACAAATGATGAGAGAACAAATAAGCAGATTTTTCTGGATGCACAAAATAAAAATGTTCTTGTAAATAATGCAACAAGTAAAGAATATTGTGATTTTTTAATGCCGGCTTTTTTCAACTACAAAGACTTTATAGTTGCGGTTTCAAGCTTTGGTAATTCTCCAAAAAGGGCAAAAAATTTAAAAGAAAAGATAAAAAGATATTTGGGGGGATTGGATGTTTGAGATAGCAAAAAAATATATGCCTGGTGGTGTAAACAGTCCAGTAAGGGCGTTTAAATCTGTGGAGATGGAACCAATTTTTGTCAAGAGTGCAAAAAAAAGTAAATTAATAGACATAAACAACAAAGAGTACATCGATTATATACAATCCTGGGGTGCACTTATTTTAGGTCATGCACACGAGGAAGTTGTTGAAGAAATAAAAAAACAAGCAGAGCTGGGAACCAGTTATGGTTTATGTCATGAACTTGAAGTAGAAATGGCAAGATTAATTGTAAAGCATATTCCATCGGTTGAAATGGTAAGAATGGTGAATTCTGGAACAGAAGCAGTTATGAGTGCTATAAGGCTTGCAAGGGCGTATACGAATCGAGAACTCATAGTAAAGTTTGAGGGATGCTACCATGGACATTCAGATGGGCTTTTAGTAAAAGCAGGATCTGGTGCATTGACATTTGGAACTCCAAGTTCAAAAGGTGTTACTGAGAAGATAGTTTCAAATACGTTAGTTGCAAGGTACAACGATATAGAAAGTGTAAAAGAGTTATTTGATAAATACGGAGAAAATATAGCATGCGTTATTGTTGAACCTGTTGCAGGGAATATGGGAGTTGTACTTCCAAAGCAAGGATTTTTAGAAGGCCTTAGAGAGATAACCAAAGAATATGGTTCACTATTGATATTTGATGAGGTTATAACTGGATTTAGAGTATCTATTAATGGGGCACAAGGTTATTACAATGTTCTTCCAGATATTACAACCCTTGGAAAGATTATAGGCGGAGGACTTCCAGTTGGAGCGTACGGTGGAAGAAGAGAAATAATGGAATTAGTATCTCCACAAGGGCCAGTTTATCAAGCAGGTACATTATCTGGAAATCCTCTAACACTTGCCGCTGGCATTAAGACTATTAAAATTATTGAAAATGATCCAGGTTTTTATTCTAAATTAGACGAATTAGGAAAGTATTTTGAAGAAGGGATTGTCAGTGCATTAGGTGATTTTTATGTTAAGGTTAATAGAATAAAAAGTATGCTTTCCTTCTTTTTTAGCAAACAAGAGGTTAATTCGTATGAAAAAGTAATGAATTCTGACGTTGAAAATTACAAAAAACTATTTAAATATTTGTTCGAAAACGGTATTTTACTACCCCCCTCACCTTTTGAAAGTTTATTTATTTCATCTTCTCATTCAAAGGAAGACATAGAAAAAACGGTATATTACTTTGAAAAATTTTCAAAAAAACTTAAGGAGGGAAAGCTATGAGGTTTTTGATGGTTTTAATACTTGTTTTTGTAATTCCATCATTCGGATTTAGCATGCACATTATGGAAGGTTTTTTACCACCAGCCCATGCCACTTTCTGGTACATACTTTCTATACCATTTTTTACATACGGACTTTTTGCTATTAGAAAGATATTAAAAGAAAACCCTAAACAAAAGATGTTACTTGCTTTTGTTGCGGCATTTGCGTTCGTGCTTTCTGCAATGAAAATACCTTCTGTTACAGGAAGTTGTTCACATCCTACTGGCGTAGGTCTTGGTGCGATAATATTTGGCCCTACTACTATGACCGTACTTGGTGCTATTGTTCTACTGTTCCAGGCTCTTCTTCTAGCTCATGGTGGTATAACAACTCTTGGAGCAAATGTGTTTTCAATGGCAATTGTTGGTCCACTTGTAAGTTATTTTGTGTATAAATTACTTATGAAAACAGGTAAAAGAACACTTGCAGTGTTTTTAGCAGCATTTTTGGGAGATTTGTTAACCTATGTAACAACTTCTTTTCAACTTGCATTGGCATTTCCAGATAAATCATATGGTATGTGGTATTCATTTGCAAAATTTCTTGGAATTTTTGCTGTAACTCAGATTCCACTTGCAATAATTGAAGGATTTTTGACTGTTGT
>NZ_JAIHAP010000084.1:0-7752 GCF_020054775.1 Thermosipho sp. (in: thermotogales)
AACATACGCAACCATAATATCCACACTTTTGCAGCGTAAATACGTATCCAAAATAGCAAAAAGTACCTTGAGGCCTACAACAACTGGTTTTGTAGTAACCGACTTTTTGGAAGCATATTTCCCAGAAATAGTTGATGTAAAATTCACTGCGAACATGGAAGAAGACCTTGATAAGATAGAAGACGGAAAAAACAAAAGTAAAGTGGTTCTAGAGCAGTTTTACAAAGAGTTTGAAAAGTTCCTTACCACAGCATCTAACAACATCAAAAATAAACAAGAAATTTTACATTACGAAAGCGATGTACCTTGTGAAAAATGTGGGAAAAACATGAAATTAAATTTTGGGCGATACGGTCTATATTTATCCTGTGAAAAATGCAAGGAAACTCAGAAAATCCCAGCTGAATCATTTGGAGTAACAATTAAGGACAAATTATACATAAAAGAATACCTACAAGAAACTTTAAAAATAGACAAAGAAGAAAATAAAATAGATGAAAAGTGCCCCGTCTGTGGTGGAGACCTCATATTGAAACACGGGAAATTCGGAGAATTTATAGCATGTAGTAACTACCCTGATTGTAAATATACTCGCAATGTAAAAGCACGAGGAAAGTGTCCCAACTGTGGAGGTGACATCGTAAAATTAAAAAGCAAAAAAGGAAAAACTTATTTCAAATGTGATTCTTGCGGAACCATGTATTGGAACGAACCTTCAGAGTACAGTTGCCCCAACTGTGGCGAAACATTATTCTACAAAACCTCAAAAGGAAAGGAAAAGTTATACTGTGAAAAAGACAAAACATACTTTGAAATCGAAGAAATCAAACAACTAACAAAATAAATGTAGAAAGTTAAAAAGGAGATAAGTAATGGACATCCCAATCATTACAGGCGGGAAATCTATAGAGAGAGAAATTGCCTTAAGAAGTGCCAAAAATGTTTTTAATTCTATAAACAATTTAGGTTATAAACCACTAATAATAGATTTAATAGATGATGAATTTATAAATAAAATTCAAAATTATAAATTTGCTTTCAACGTGGTGCATGGAGATTACGGAGAAGATGGAAGGCTATCTTCCTTACTAGACATCTTAGGAATAGACTATACATGCTCAAGCCCTGAAACCTGTGTAGCCACATACGATAAATTTATATTCTATAACCTATTTAAAAATTATGTTCAAATGCCTCAGACAATTCTAACCAATAAATTGATATCACCGCCTTTTCAGTTCCCCTTTATCATCAAACCTAGGAAAAGCGGATCAAGTAAAGGTGTATACATCATCCACAACGAAAATGAATTCAAATTCTATTTAGAGAAAGATTTGAAAGAATTTCAAGAAGTTCTGGTTCAAGAATATATAAAAGGCCAGGAAATAACGATATCTTATATTCAGAAAAATGATGAGTTCATCTTACTACCAATCCTTGAAATTATTCCAAAAAAAGAATTCTATGATTATGAAGCAAAATATACAAACGGGTTAACTGATCTCAGGCCACAGCTTAATTCACCTGAAAAAATCATACAAAAAATAAATGAAATAGGGAATCAGTTTATGAAAATACTCTCTTTTAAAGACATGTTTAGAATCGATGCCATCCTAAAAGGCGATGAAATTTACGTTTTGGAAATAAACACCGTACCTGGTTTAACAGAATTAAGTGATCTTCCAACATCTGCAATAGCTGCAGGAATTAGCTTTGATGATTTAATAAATATAATAATCAAAAATCATGATGGACGGGCTAACTGTGGGGTGGGGAGCGGGGCGAAGGGGCGAAGTCTATAAAGTTTTAAAGTTTCTTAAGACACAAAAAATGTGACTGCAAGGAGGAAAGATAATTCATGGATTTTCATGGGACAACAATATTAGGAGTAAAAAGAAATGGAAAAACTGTAATATGTGGTGATGGACAAGTAACAATGGGAGAAACAGTTTTTAAAGGCAACGCCAAAAAAGTGAGAAGATTGGGCGAAGGAAAAGTAATATCAGGTTTTGCTGGATCCGTAGCCGATGCCCTTGCTTTGTATGAAAGATTTGAAGGAAAGTATAAGTCTTCACATGGTAATCTTATGAAAGCAGCTGTGGAGCTGACTAAAGAATGGCGTATGGACAAAGCACTTAGAAGACTTGAGGCGTTATTATTGGTCGCCGACAAAGAAAATATCTTTTTAATTTCAGGCAATGGAGAAGTAATGGAACCACAAGAAGATGCAATTGCAATTGGTTCCGGCGGACCTTATGCCTACGCTGCGGCAATGGCCTTGCTAAGAAATACAGACTTAGATGCTGAAGAAATTGCTAAAAAAGCCATAGAAATTGCCGGTGAAATATGTATTTATACGAATGACAACATCACCATGGAGATTATAGAATGAGTGAGCAGATTTTAGCTATTCCCACAAAAAAAATTTTAGAAAAAATATCTTCGAACAACGAGAATTTTTTTAAAATAAAATTCTGCGATTTTGTGGAAATATTGGAAAGTGGTAATTTCTACGAAAGAGATGCAATCGAAAATGATTATAATTACAAACAAATCATACCTTATGTAGTGTTCAAAAACTACGAAGACAAAATTTTAGTTTTAAAAAGAACACAAAATCAAGGTGAAAAAAGACTTCATAACAAGATATCAATAGGGATAGGGGGCCACATAAACAGAGGGGATAAAGGTTATACTATGGAACAAACCTTTTTCAACGGAATGGATCGTGAAATAAACGAAGAATTATGGATTACTAATTCATTCAAATATGTTTACAAAGGAATAATCAACGATAACCATGAAGATGTATCCAAAGTTCATATAGGTGTCCTTTTTATCGGATTCATTGATTCTGCTAAGATTAAAGAAGAAGATAACTTTGAAAGCACATGGATGAAAAAAGAAGAAATCGTAAATTTAAAGGATGTGAATTTCGAAGGTTGGACGAAAATTGCTTTAAATAACTTGTAAAAATTCTCATTAGACCAATTGTATTGAAAGGGCAAATAAAGGAGGCATAATTTAATTTTATGAACAATATTTACGGAGAAGATTCAGGTAAAGGCTTTATCAAAGAAGTACCTTTATCCACATTTGCAAAAGCAGTAGAAAGTGGTATTTATAAAGCACCATTAAGAGAAAACAACAGAGTTTGGTTAAGTGACTTATGGCTTATCACTTCTTTACCCGAAGATTTGATCAAAGAAACTATATCCAAATATATCGAAGAAATTGATCTGCCCGAAGATGTTGAAGAGATATACGACGACGAAAAAAACAAAGTTCTATGGAAAAAATAAATAACGCACAAGCAGTAAAAAAATATCTTATCAACACAATCATACGATACAATTTATTTCCAAAAATGCAAATTATTCTCCTATCACTATTTTTATAAAGTGAAGTGAAGATATTTATATATTTGCCTAAGTAGTTGGAAAAGTTAGTTTCCATCTTTAAAAAGGGAGATGATACAGTGAAGATAAAAGAAATAATGCCAGTATTTTATATAGCTTTAGCTGTGATTATTGTTGTTCTAATAATCAATTCTTTTTTACCATTAGAACCTAAAGTTGATGATTCATATCCAGAATCTAGAACTTCGGAATCAAAAGTTTTAGAATCTGAAATTGATATATCATATGATGTCGCTAAAATTGAAGACCTTTCATATTCTAATATTAGAAGATATCAAATATCTGTTGTGGTGAAAAATCAACCTACAACCGAACAATTAAAATTAGTTGCTAGGGCTATTGTTAATGATTTTCAGGAAAGCGATCAAGATTTTAACGCACTTTCTATTCAATTCTATGATTATGAAGAGTATGTAGGATTTGGCAATACTTTAGGATATGTTGAATTTGCTCCCGAAGGTGAGTGGAGAAAAGCAGATGAAGTAAGAACGGGAGATTATAACAAAATGGAATATATGTTTGCATTAAAAGAAAAAGATTGGTCAAAGCAATTGACAGAAGAAGAAGTAAAGATCTTCAAACAATGGAAAGAGATAAGACAAAAACAACCAAATTTATCAGAAGAAGAAATCAATCAGCAAGTTGCAGAAGATAACGGATTGAGCCCAGAAGAAGTCAAAAATATAATGTTTAAGCAAGCAATTTGGGCTCATGATGACCAAAAATAAATTTTATTTAACATTTTATTACAAGTCTTTAATTTTTTTGGTACTCTTCCAAAAAGTGTGGCTAGAAAAAAATGAAATATGAACAAATAATTAAATAATATGGTATCATTTAGCAAATCATAAAATACGAGGGAGGAGAAAAAATGAAAAAGTTTATTTTAGCTTGGTTGGTAGTATTTTTAAGTATCAGTGTTTTTAGTGCTATTGATTCAAATATTAGAGATACTATATTAGATGAAGCCACAATAAAAACAACAACTTTTAATTTTTTAAATCCTTATGTAACTAGAATAAAACCAGAACAAGTTACTGAGGATATAGAATTGACCGGAGGAGGTTATGATTCTATAGACAAAATGCTTGTTTATGGAGTTCTTGGCCAAGAAAGAGATCTATCAAATTATATAATTTTTGAAGTAGAATTTGACGACTTTAGAGGCATAAAAAAAAGCACTTTATTAAAAAACAATATTTTTATTGAAGGAGTACCTGTTGAAAATTTCGAATTGATTTATATGGTAGTGACTGCAAGTGGTTATTTTGGAACTTATGGTTGTAGAGGTGACGGGGATGCTAAGTTATATCTTATTGGATATGTTGAAAATTTACAATCTATATTAAATAATAATGAAACTATAACAATGGAGATTAAGTCTGAAAAAGAAAAAATAGAATTTCAATTAACAGACAAGTTATCAAAATTGATTGATTTTGCTAATCTATATTAATAAAAAAGAAGTGTTTAAAAAAGAAGTGTTTTTCTTCCAAAAAGTGTAGGTAAAAAATTTGATAAATTAAAAAAACATTCATTTACAAAAACCCTTCTTATGCGGGAAGATATTTTGCTTTTTATTGCCTTGGATAAATTTAATTTAACTCCAGCTTAATTACCTACTATTTTCGTGAGAAAACCAAAATAAATAAGAAGAAGATCTTCTTTTTGTTTGAATGTGGAGCGGGGCAAAGGAGTGTAAAAACAAGTTTTAAAGTTTCTAAAGTTTTAGAATTTCTAAAGAGAGTAAAACGCCTCTACCCATTTTTGTGAGCTAAAAGAGCAGAAGCGATAGCGATCACTTTGCTTATGCGCTATATGTAGTACAATATTTTCATTTCTACCTGATCCTGATAAAACCCTCAGAGAGGTAGAAAGAATCCTAAAGTTAGATGGAAAACTTTATGTAGCAGATGTATACAAAGATTATTCTCCTTCCTACTTTGGAGCAAAACGGTTCTCCCGCTGCTACCTTTACTCAAGGGAGGAGTATAAGGAATTCTTCGAAAGGTGCTTTATAAATGTCTATCAAAAAAATGGACCCTTTTCAAGATTTATTAAGTGTTGGAAATAAGAGATATAAACAAAACCAAAAATAATGGGCTCAGCGGGCTCGCAACATCCGATAGCAACGGATAAAAGGCCACGGTGCTTCGAGCATTCGCTCAAATTTCCTTAAGCAACTTCTTTTATCGGAAGAACGTTATTCGCAATCGAACTTTGTCGAATAAAACAATAGAGGAGGTTTAAACTATGGCTAAATTAGAAAGAACTGATAAACCTGTAAGTGTACTTATTGAAGAACTTGGAGAAGGAGCACTGGGATTACCTGAGATACAAAGAAGTTATGTATGGAACAGACCACAGGCACGAGATTTAGTAGATTCTCTCTACCGGGAATACCCTTCAGGGCTTATTCTTTTGTGGAAACCTAAAGAGTTTCCCGAATTAAGAGAACCAACTCTTGACGAGGATAGGAAGAAAGCGCCTGATTTCTTGATTCTAGACGGACAGCAAAGATTAACATCCTTAATAAAGATATTTAGCGGAGAAATAGATGTTTATTTCAATGTTGAGGAGGAATCGTTTCAAATTTATAACCAAAAATTGAAGGCAAACCCCTTGTGGATTTCTGTAAAGGATGTGATTAACAAAGGTGCAGTCAAAGTCTGGCGGGAACTAAAAACACAACTGGATTCATTTCTCTTTCAAACTGATGATTCTAAATTAGACGTATATCTCGATAGACTGTCTAGTCTGGAAAAAATAAAAGAATACCGCTATCCTGTTATGATCATACATACAGATGATTATGAAGAGATTACAGAATCTTTCATAAGAGTCAACTCAAGAGGGACTAGACTAAGAGAAGCTGAATTAGCGATGGCCCAACTTGCATTTCGTTGGCCAGGAGCCTTGGTAAAAGAATTTGAAAATGCTTTGGACGAATATGAACAGGCAAACTATGATTTAGAAGCTCGTTTTCTGATGAGGTGTTTTGTTGCAATCGGCACAGGTCAAAGCAGATTTCGGTATTTAAGCGCTTTATGGAAGAAAAGCCCTACCGAACTTGAAAATATATGGAAAAGAACCAAGAAAGCCGTTGATCACACCATTAACTTTTTGAAGAACAACGCTGGAATCGAGTCGTCGGATTGGATACCTTCGATAAATGCTCTCGTTCCTCTTGTGGTTTATTTATCGAAAAAGCAAGGTCAGATAATAGACGATGAAGTAAAAGGGCTTTTATTTTGGTTTTTTGAAGCGACTATCCATGGAAGGTTCACAGGTAGCCCAGAAACAAAGATTGATCAGGATTTGAAAGCCATAGAATCTTCAAATTCAATTAACGGTATGATAGCTAATTTAAGAAGAGACGTTCCCAGTTTTGACATAACGCCCGAGATGATAGAAGGAAAGTATCAACGCCATTCATTCCTACCTTTGATATTTACTATTTTGAGAGAGAAGAACGCTAAAGACTGGTTTACAGGAACCGTTCTAAGCTCCACTAATGTGGGACCTGAACATCAACTTGAACTACACCATATCTTTCCAAAAGCAATATTGAAAGAAAGCGGGGATTTCAAAACACATGAGATAGATGATATTGCAAATATTGCATTTCTTTCACAAAAAGCAAACAGAACAATTTTGAAATCGAAACCCGAGAAATATTTGAGCAATATCGAAGCAGATCGTTTAAAAGATCAGCTTGTTCCATTAGATACAGAGTTAAGGAAAGTGGAGAACTTTAGAGATTTTATCGTAGAACGAAGAAAACTCCTCAAAGAGGCTATTAATGAGTATATGAGAAAAATCGGAAGGGGATATTTCAATATCTGACCAATTCTCCTTCGTCCGACAGTGTATAACACAGCATAAAAGTTTGTGCCTTGCGGTACTTACTCAAACTTTTCACTATCGCTCAGGGCTTTTTTTATGCTGAAAAAGTTATATGACATTCCGCCAGCCTCAAAAAAATTCTCAAGGGCGGATGAATGGTTGATAAGAGCAATATCAAAAAAGACACTATATTACTAATTAAAACAGGAGGGAAATAGTGAAAGTTGATTTTCATACTCATTCTACAGGATCCGACGGGACTGATACTCCTCATGAATTATTGAATCTGGCCTTAGAAAAAGATATAGAATATCTATCTATCACCGATCATGATACCCTTGATGGAATCAAAGCCCTGGAAAATTTTACAGATTTAAAAAAATTAAAGTTTGTTCCTGGAGTAGAGATAAGTGCAGAATTCCCAACCACTCTACACCTATTAGGATACGGTTTTGATAGCAATAACGAGAGACTAAATAAGGTTTTA
>NZ_JAIHAP010000012.1:0-36964 GCF_020054775.1 Thermosipho sp. (in: thermotogales)
AAGGGCTTTTCTGGAATATTTAACAGTGGGGTTGTTGTAAAGCCTCACATTGTAGATGAAGTTATTAATTACAATGGTATTGTACAGTACAAGGCAAGACCGAAAATAGTTAATGTAATTCCTTCCTCAAAAAGGAGCACTATGGAAGCAAGTTATTTGATGATTAATCTACTCAAAGATGTCGTAAAATATGGAACAGGTGTTAGAGCATACATAGATGGTAGGGAAATTGCGGGGAAAACTGGTACTGCGGAGCAATTTGCATGGTTTATGGGTGCAGATGGAGAAAAAATGATGATTATTTCACAGGATGGAAAAGATCTACTAGGTGGAAGAGATGTTGCGCCTATCTGGCGTAAAATTGCGTTAAAAACGGATATAGGGAAAACTCCTTTTGTAATAAGCTCAACATATAGAAAATTAAATGTTATTAGAAATGATCCTATGAAATACATTGACTATGAATACCTATACAACATGATAAAAGAAGGTACTCTGACAATTGAAGAGCTGGCAGGTATCTTAAAAACTTTTGATGAAGATTCACTTCTTGAATTTCTTTCATACATGAATACTGTTTCTCAAGAGATTACAATAACTTTATGGAATATGCTTGGAGGTGGTTAAGTTGAAGTTCTTTTATAATCTTAAAAAAGCAGATTTTGGAGAGTATGTAGTAATAGAAATTACAGATGACAAGAATATTGGAATTGGTGCAATCATACCTGAAAGATCAAAAGGAGAAAATTATAAAACGATCATGGGAGCTATTGAAGAGTACAGATATATTGTAGAAAAAGCTAATATAGAAGATGCATTTGAAATACCATATAAACTTGAAAAGTATTTTCCAAATCATCCAAAGGTTATCTTTGCAATAGATGCAGCATTCAAAGAACTTTATTCTAAAACATACAATATTTCACTTGTTAAACTAATCGGTCAAGAAAACATTCAAGAATGTAAGGAACCACTAGAACAAGAAAAGGTTTTTCCAGAAGAATATGGATTTATTGATATAGTAAAGGTTCTACCAAAAGTTTATCTTGAAGACTCAACATTTGTTTTAACAAAGTATCCTGAGGGAGAAATGTTTGAAGTTTTAAAGGCACTTTCAACAAATTATAGATACGTTGAAGTTTTAAGTTATAAAGATAGGTTCATATAGAAGATAAATATTAACTAAATTTTGAGCATCCAATCTAGGATGCTCTATTTTTTTTAAATATATGGCTTTTTATGTTTTAACTTTTAATTTTTTTATTTTTCTTTATACTAGCTTAACATTTCAGATTTAACCGGATTATAATTGTAAACATTTACATTGGTATAATTCAGATGTAGTCTTGTGTAGTGTCTATTTTAAAACCTATATTATACTTTAAAAGGAGGGGGTAGTATGAAAAAGATTTTCACGCTTTTTGTAATTTTGTCGGTATTTGCATTAGTTGTTTTTGCAGATGATGTTGTTTACAAAAGGGATGAAACATTGTATGCTGGAGGAGGTCTTTGGGCACCACCATCAAACTGGAATCCAATTACTCCATGGAATGCTGTAACGGGAACTGTTGGTTTGATTTATGAAACACTTTTTGCATATGATCCTTTAAAAGACGAAATGATTCCTTGGCTTGCTGAAAGCGGAAAATGGACATCAAGTAATACCTATGAAATCAAAATTAGAAAAGGCGTAAGATGGCACGATGGTTATCCATTCACTTCAAAAGATGTGAAATTTACATTCGAAATTGCAAAAAAATACTCTGAAATTTCCTACAGCTCAATATGGACTTGGCTTTCAAAAGTAGAAACTCCTGATCCTTACACAGTTGTTTTCACATTCGATTCTCCAAGATACCATGAATGGACCTACCAACTTTATCAACTTCCTATCATTCCTGAACACATTTGGGCAAACCGCACAAAAGAAGAAATATTAAGTGGTTCAAATGAAAAAGCAATTGGTACAGGTCCTTATCTTTTTGAAACTTACAGTGATGATAGAATGGTCTATCTTAGAAATGAAGATTGGTGGGGAATTGATGTATTTGGAAAACCAAAACCAAAAAGAGTTGTATATCTAAGAGTTTTGAGTAATAATGTAGCACTTGGAATGATAATGAAAGGTGAACTTGATATCTCAAACTTCTTCCTTCCAGGAGTTCCAACCTTGAAGAAAATGTACAGTACAGTACATACTTGGTATGATAATAAACCATATATGCTTTCAGACAATACAGTTTTCTTATTCTTAAACACAACAAAGAAACCACTTGATGATCCAAAATTAAGAAGAGCACTTGCATTTGCAATAAATCCAGCAGTTATATCAGAAAAAGTATTTGAAGGACAAGTTCTTGCATCAAATCCTGTTGGATTCTTACCAGTTAAAGGTTGGATGAAGTTCTATCCAGAAAATGCTGTAAAAAAATATGGATTCAGACCTGATAAAGAAATGGCTAAAAAATTACTTGATGAAGCAGGATACAAAGATGTAAATAATGATGGATTCAGGGAAACTCCAGATGGAAAGCCATTTAAATTTGATATAATTGTTCCATTTGGTTGGACAGACTGGATGGAATCTATAAAGATAATTGCAGCACAATTTAGAGAAATTGGTATAAATGCTGAAGCAAAATTCCCAGATTACAGTAAGTATTGGGAAGATTTAACAAGTGGAAAATTTGATATGGCTATAAATAACTTCAATAGTAATTTGACTGCAACTCCATGGACTATGTATAACTGGTTGTTCAATTCAAATATAGATAAATACATGTACAATGGAAACTTTGGAAGATATGTAAATCAAGAATTGTTTGATCTTATTACACAAATGAATATGACACCAATGGATGATATCCAAGCAAACAAGGAAATTACAGAAAAAATAGCAACTATATTCCTTAATGAAATGCCAGCAATTCCACTTTGGTTTAATGGTCTTTGGTTCCAAGCAAGTACTCAGGTATGGAAGAATTGGCCAAGCGAAAAGAATCCATATGCCTATCCAGTCACTTGGGCAGGAAGATGGCAAACTGGTGGAGTTATGATGTTATTAGGGCTTGATAATAAATAATTCTAAGAGGTGTATCAGATGAAAAAATACTTGAGAAATAAGATAATCATTTACATTCTTACTTTCATTTTCGCTGTAACTATAGATTGGTTGATTCCCAGGCTGATGCCTGGGAATCCCATACTCGTTCTTGTTTCAAGGTTTTCCGGTCTTCCTGATGCAGCAAAAGTTATGTACAGTTATCTTACAAAAGCTTTTGGCCTTGATCAACCACTATGGACTCAGTATGTGAATTTTTGGATAGCCTTCTTTAAAGGTGATTTAGGAATTAGCATTTATCTTTATCCAAAACCTGTACTTGATGTTTTAAAAAGCGCATTACCATATTCCTTGGGATTACTAATTCCTTCAATTTTAATAAGCTGGATTATAGGAAATAATCTTGGTGCATTTGCTGCAAGAAGAAAAAAGTTTGATTCATTTATGTTACCAGTAATGTATTTCTTAACAGGTGCACCATATCTGTGGCTTGGTATTTTGCTTGCATACTTTTTCGGTGTTGTTTTAAGATGGGTACCTATTGCAGGTGCTTACAGCTTTTCCTTAAGGCCTCATTTTTCCTGGACTTTTATAGCTGACTTTTTAAAACATTGGATTTTACCATTTTTATCACTTTTCATTGTCCAATTAGGTGGTTGGGCTATTGGTATGAGAAATATGGTTATTTACGAACTTGAAAACAATTACGTAAGGTTTTTAGAAACAATGGGAGTTAAAAGAAGCCTTATAAAAAAATACACTTTTAGAAATGCAATACTTCCTCAGGTAACTGGTCTTGCACTTCAACTTGGTACAGTAATTGCAGGACAAGTGGCAACTGAAGTTGTATTTTCTTACCCAGGAGTTGGATATATATTAACGCAAGCTATCTTAAACCAAGATTATTTCCTAATTCAAGGATGTTTCTTATTTATAATCATTGGTGTTCTTGTTGCAAATTTCACGGTCGATCTTGTGTATATGATTCTTGATCCAAGAATTAGATATTCTTACGGTGGTGAAGCATAATGAGGGAAATAATGTTTTTTGCATTTAGGAATAAAAAATTAAATATTGGGCTTTCAATTGTTTTATTTTTCCTCTTGCTTGCAATTTTTGGCCCCTATATATCAAAATATAAAGATCCACTAGAATATGTTGGTATGGGATACCAACCTCCAAGCAAAGAATTTTGGCTTGGTACAACAACCTTTGGTCAAGATGTTTTTACCCAACTTGTATTTGGTCTAAGAAGCTCATTTTTTGTAGGATTGATTGGTGGAGGACTTGCAACTTTTGTGGGGCTAATTGTAGGTTTTTTTGCAGGATACGAAGGTGGAATTATTGATGAAATTTTAATGATGCTTACTAACATATTACTCGTTATTCCAACTCTTGCTCTATTAATAATAGTTGCATCTTATTTACCATATAGAGGAGTCTTTATACAGAGTGTAATAATAGGTCTTACTGCATGGCCTTGGACTGCAAGGGCCGTAAGGTCTCAGACATTGTCGTTGAAAATGAGGGAATTTGTAAATCTTGCTAGGATTACAGGAAGGTCTCACTTAAAAATAATCCTTTATGAAATACTTCCAAATATGCTTTCATATGTTTTTATGGTATTTATATTACAATTTGGTGGTGCGATCCTTGCAGCTGTTGGTCTTGATTTTATTGGTCTTGGCCCAACTCAGGGAATATCTTTAGGATTAATGATGCAAAATGCAGTTCTATGGAATGCAATTCAGCTTGGAATGTGGTGGTGGGCAATTCCACCTGGATTGGTTATAACCCTCATTGTAGGTGCATTGTACTTTATGAATACAGGGCTAGATGAAGTATTTAATCCAAAATTAAGGGAAATGTAAGCAAAAGGAGTTGGTATAGAGAATGCTTGCCGTTAACGGTTTGAAATTGTACTATAAAACACTAAAAGGCTATGTTAAGGCTGTTGATGACGTTAGTTTTGATCTTAAAGACAATGAAATTTTAGGGCTTGCTGGTGAATCAGGATGTGGTAAATCTACTTTAGTAAATGGACTTATACTTTTAAAACCTCCTTTAAACTATTTTGGAGGAAACGTAATTTTAGACAATGAGCTTTTACCAATAAACGATTTTGAAAAGATGAATGATTTTAGGTATAAACGATTGTCTATAATTCCTCAGTATGCAATGGATGCTTTAAATCCAACAAGAAAAATAGGTGTTTATATAAAAGAAGTATTAAAGAGTAAAGGTATAAACTATGACAGTATACATGATAGATTAATAGAGAGGTTAAAATTTGTAAATCTTCCAGAAAGAGTTTTAAAAATGTATCCTATTGAACTTTCAGGTGGTATGAAGCAAAGATTGGTAATGGTTATAAGCACGTTACTTAATCCCTCATTGTTAATTGCAGATGAGGTAACTTCAGCTTTGGATGTATCTTCACAAAAATCCGTTTGTTTAATGATTAAAGGTTTCAAAGATGAAGGAATTGTAAAATCATTAATCTTTGTAACTCATGACCTCTCAGTCTTATATCAAATTGCTGATAGAATAATGGTAATGTACGCAGGAAAAGTTGCCGAAATAGGTACCACACAGCAAATAATAGAAAATCCTGTACATCCTTATACCAAAATGCTTCTTTCTTCACTTCCGGAGGTTGGAATCAGATATACAGATACAAGATTAAAAGGAATACCAGGAAGACCTCCACAACTTTTAAATCCTCCAAAGGGTTGTAGATTTAAAGATAGATGTCCATTTTATTCAAGTCAATGTGACAGTGAACCACCTAAAGTTCAAGTAGAAGATAATCATATTGCTTACTGTTGGAAGGTGAATAAGAATGATTGAAGTTACAAACTTGACAAAAGCCTATAGCATTGGTTCGTTTGGTAAAGAAAAGTTTTATGCGGTTGATAACGTTTCTTTTAAAATAGATGACAATCAAATAGTTTCTTTGATAGGAGAAAGCGGAAGTGGAAAGACAACTATAGGAAAGTTGATATTAAAACTTATAAAACCAACGTCTGGTGAGATTCTTTTCCAAGGAAAGAATATTAAAAATCTTAAAAACAAAGAATACTATAGGTATGTGCAGGGAGTTTTTCAGGATCCGTTTAGTTCGTACAATCCTATATTTAAGATCAATAGAGTTTTTGATATGGTAAGAGAAGAATTTTATCCAAAAACTGACAAAGATAAATGGAATGAAAAAGTAGAGAAGGTCATATCAGAGGTAGGATTAAATCCAAAAGAAATTCTTGGTAAATTCCCACATCAATTAAGTGGAGGACAACTTCAAAGATTATTAATTGCTCGTACTCTGTTAATGGAAACAAAGTTTTTGGTTGCTGATGAAATTATAAGTATGCTTGATGCTTCAACAAGGATAGATATATTAAATATTTTGATTGATTTAAAGGAAAAGGGACTCTCAGTATTATTTATAACGCATGATTTATCACTTGGATATTATACAAGTGATAAGACAATAATTTTATACAGAGGATCAATAATGGAATATGGTGATACAGAAAAAGTTTTTAATAATCCATTACATCCTTACACTATAATGTTGATGAATTCAGTTCCAACTATGAATAAGAAATGGACAAAGGAAGAACTCATTGCAGAAAGCAGACGAACTCCTCCAGGATACTGCAAATTTTACGATAGATGTCCTTTGGCGGATAAAGAATGTAAAAATGTTCAGCTAAAAAAGGTTGAAGAAGAACACTACGTTGCTTGTGTAAAAAAATAAACTAAGGAGTGATAGTAGAATGAAAATTTTTGCGGGAAAACTTTCAAATATTCCTTGGCAGGAAAGACCAAAAGATTCAAGTGAACTCATTTGGCGATATTCAAATAATCCGATTATTAAAAGAGATCAAGCAAAGGATGCTAACAGTATATTTAACAGTGCAGTTGTTCCATTCAAGGATACATTTGCAGGTGTATTTAGAGTAGATGATAGGGCAAGAAACATGAATATAAGAAGGGGATTTAGTAATGATGGAATCAACTGGAAGATAGATGACAAACCAATAGAATTTATTCAGGAAACAAGAGATGAGTTAAAAAGTGAATACAAGTATGATCCAAGAGTTACTTTTATTGAGGACAGATACTGGATAACCTGGTGTAATGGTTACAATGGCCCAACTATTGGTGTTGGTTATACATTTGACTTTGAAAAATTTTATCAAATGGAGAATGCATTTTTGCCTTTTAATAGAAATGGAGTCCTTTTTCCAAGAAAAATAAATGGAAAATATGCAATGCTCAGCAGGCCTTCTGATAACGGACATACTCCATTTGGTGATATATTCTATAGCGAAAGTCCAGATATGATACATTGGGGTGTGCATAGACTCGTTATGAAAAGTGGTTATACGCCATGGCAATCTCTTAAAATAGGAGCAGGACCTTCTCCAATTGAAACGGATGAAGGTTGGCTTTTATTTTACCACGGTGTTTTGCTCTCCTGTAATGGTTATGTGTACAGCTTTGGTGCTGCATTACTTGATTTGGATAAACCATGGAAAGTAATTAAGAGGTCAAAATCTTACCTTTTATCACCGCAAAAACCGTATGAATGCGTCGGTGATGTACCAAATGTTGTTTTTCCTGTTGCTTGTTTAGTAGATTCAGAAACCGGTAGATTAGCTCTATATTACGGAGCAGCTGATACGGTTGTTTCACTTGCTTTTGGATACTTACATGAAATTATTGACTGGCTAAAGTATGAAAACTAATTTTTAGATTTGGAGGGATTAAAATGTTCTCTAAAGACTTTTTATTTGGAGCATCTTTGTCTGGGTTTCAGTTTGAAATGGGAAATCCAAATAATGAAGAGGAATTAGACAAAAACACAGATTGGTTTGTTTGGGTAAGAGACTTAGGAAATATAATTAATGGGAAAGTTAGTGGGGATCTTCCTGAATATGGTGCAGGATATTATACTAATTACAAGGCCGTTCACAATCTTGCAAAAGAATTTGGAATGAATGCTTTAAGAATTGGAATAGAATGGTCAAGAATTTTCAAAGAAAGCACAAAAGATATTAGCTTAGATGATCCTAACATGTTAGAAAAACTTGATCAACTAGCTGATAAAAAGGCGATTGAACATTATAGAGATGTATTAGAAGACATAAAAAGCAAAGGACTTGTAGCTATTGTTAATTTGTCACACTTTACTTTACCACTTTGGCTTCATGATCCAATAAATGTACACAAAGGAAAGGAAACAGAAAAGCTTGGTTGGGTAAGTGATGATGCACCAATAGAATTTGCTAAATATGCAGAATACATCGCATGGAAATTTAAAGATATTGTTGATATGTGGTCTTCAATGAATGAACCTCACGTAGTAAGTCAGCTTGGTTATTTTCAAACAAGTGCAGGTTTTCCACCAAGCTATTTTAATCCTTCATGGTATCTAAAAAGTCTTGAAAATCAAGCTTTAGCACATAACCTTGCTTATGATGCTATAAAAAAACATACAGACAAGCCAGTTGGAGTTATTTATTCATTTACGTGGTATGATACAGTTAATAATGATGAAGAAATATTCGAAAGTGCAATGTTTTTAAATAACTGGAATTATATGGATAGAGTAAAGGATAAAATTGACTTTGTAGGTGTAAATTATTATACAAGGGCTGTTATAGACCGACTTTTGGTTCCTATAAAAATTGATAATTATGAATTAAATTGGTATACTCTTAGTGGTTATGGGTATTCATGTGTTGAAGATGGTTTTGCAAATTCAAAAAGACCTTCAAGCGAAATTGGTTGGGAGATATATCCAGAAGGGCTTTATAATATTCTCAAAGAAATATACAATAGATATGGAAAGCAAATCTATATAACGGAAAATGGTATAGCAGATTCAAGTGATAAATACAGAAGCTTTTATATTATTTCCCACCTTTATGCAGTAGAAAAAGCAATAAACGAAGGAGTGCCAGTAAAAGGATACCTTCATTGGTCAATAATAGATAATTATGAATGGGCAAAAGGTTATGGTAAAAGATTTGGACTTGCCTATACAGATTTTGAAAGAAAAACTTATATTCCAAGGCCTTCTATGTATATTTTAAGAGAAATAATAAAAGAAAGAACTATTGATAAGTTTAAAGGATATGATCCGTACGGATTAATGAATTTTTGATTAAAAGAGGGTGAGATTTTTGGTAACTATAAAAGATGTTGCAGAACATGCAGGTGTTTCTATAGCAACAGTTTCAAGAGTAATAAATGGCGCAAAAAATGTAAGTGATGACACTAGAAAAAAAGTTATTAAAGTTATTAAAAAGCTAGGGTATAAACCCATGCCATCACTGAGGAATCGCTCAGAACTATTTTATACTCTAGGAGTTATGGTCCCTGATTTAAAGGGATATCATTATAATGAAATACTTATGGCAATTGAAGAATACGCCTCTGTTCATGGCTTTGAAATAATGGTTTCAGTTCCTAAAATGTCTCCGGAAGAAGAAAAACATGTATTAGACCAATACTTCAAGAGAAAAATAGATGGTATTATTCTTTGTGAGTTGTTTGGGGATACCGACTATTTAGAGCCATTTATTAACAGCGGTGTCCCCATTGTTGCATTAGACTATTATATTGAAGAAATTCTTTGTGATTCTGTCAATATCGATAATGTTTCAGGTGCACGTAGTGCAATGAAATATCTTTACAATATGGGACACAGGAATATTTTATACATTAGAGGGGTTGAAAAATCTCCTGCATCTAAAAATAGAGAAAAAGGTATAGAAAAATTTTTAAGAAAGCATAAAGATGTACAAGTATACTTTTCAGAACATAGTGGATATAATCCAAGCGACGGATATGAGGCAGTAGAAAGTTTTTTAAAAAAGCATGGTTTAAAATTTACAGCTATTTTTGCTGTAAATGACTGGGCATCGATAGGTGCTTTAAGGGCATTGTACGATCATGGCCTAAGGGTTCCAGATGACGTCTCAATTATTGGGTACGATAATGGTCCAGTTTCTGAGTACTTATACCCACCCCTTACAACAATACATCAACCAAGGCGGGAAATGGGATTAACTGCTGCACAACTTTTAATAGAAAGAATACTTGGAAAAGGCCCAAAGATACCAAGAAATGTTGTTCTCCCTACAAAATTAATTGAGAGAAAGTCTGTAAAGAAGGTGGAACCATGAGGAACTTTTTTAAAGTCTTTACATTAGTTTTGGTGGTGATTTCTGTGCTGCTGTTTGGTGAAAATAAAAAACTTACGGCATTTGATTACAATAAAATGATAGGTATAGGAATTAACATGGGAAATGCGCTTGAAGCACCATTTGAAGGTGCATGGGGAGTGGTTATAAAAGATGAATATTTTGAAATAATAAAAGAAAAAGGATTTGATTCGGTTAGAATACCTATTAGATGGTCTGCGCATATTTTAGATAAACCACCTTATACAATAGAAAAGGATTTTTTAGAAAGAGTAAAACATGTGGTTGACAAGGCTTTAGAAAATGATTTGATTGTAATAATTAATTGCCATCATTTTGAGGAGTTATATGAAAACCCGGAAAAGTACGGAGAAGTTCTTTTAGAAATTTGGAAACAAGTATCAAGCTTCTTTAAAGATTATTCTGACAAGCTTTATTTTGAAATATATAACGAACCTGCAAAAAATTTAACCCCAGAAAAATGGAATGATTTGTATCCAAAAGTTTTAAAAGAAATCAGGAAAACAAACCCATCAAGAATTGTAATAGTAGATGTGCCTCATTGGGGAAATTACAATTACATCAATCAGCTAAAACTTGTAAATGATCCATATTTAATTGTATCTTTTCACTACTATGAACCATTTAACTTTACTCATCAAGGTGCCGAATGGATAAATCCGCGCCTTCCGGTGGGTGTTAAGTGGAGTGCAAAAAGTTATGAAATAGAACAGATAAAATCACATTTTGAATATGTAGATTCCTTTTCAAAAAAGTACAATGTTCCAATATTTTTAGGAGAATTTGGGGCTTACTCGAAGGCAGATATGGACTCTCGAATAAAATGGACTAAAGCAGTAAGTCAAATTGCTAGAGAATTTGGATTTTCAATTTGTTATTGGGAATTTTGTTCTGGTTTTGGGCTTTACAATAAAATAACAAATACTTGGAATGAAGGATTGTTAAACGCTGTTTTTGGAAAATAAAATGATTTATATTTGCTTTTTAATCCAGCCAATATGGCTGGATTTTTTTGTTGTATAATATTTATGTACTATTAAATTGGAGGTGTAAATATGGAAAGAACTTTTGTGTATTTAAAACCAAATGCAGTAAGAAGAGGTTTAGTTGGAGAAATAATAAAAAGATTTGAACAGAGGGGAATAAAAATAGTAGCATTAAAACTTTTATGGATGAGCAAGCAACAAGCAGAAAAATTGTATGAAATGCACAAAGGTAAAAGCTTTTACAACGATTTAATAGATTTTGTAACGGGCGGACCAATCGTTGCAATGATAGTAGAAGCACCACGAGTAATCGAGATGGTAAGACATATAATTGGAGATACAGATCCGTTAAAAGCAGGAACCGGTACAATTAGAGGTGAGTTTGCGCTTACAATAACTAAAAACTTAATTCATGCGAGCGATTCAAAAGAGAACTTTGAGAGAGAATACAAAATATTCTTTTCTGATGATGAAATTATAGATTACTACCTTGATGTTCAAGATGATATTTAAAATAAGTAGCAGAGTGCCACTTATTTTTTTGAAAATTCCTTTCTAATTAACAAGAGCATAACAATAAATGTTGCGATTGATAAATATAAAAGGTATAAAAAGTCGCTTTTTATACTAACGCCATTAAGTTGATAATTTCTAATAGCATAAGTTAATCTATATGCTGGGGTGAAACTGGAAAGTTTGAACATGAATTTTGGAAGTGTTGTGACTGGCGTTATACTTCCGCTTGTAAAAAAGAAAAACATTGACAGAGAAACGCCAAATATATTCGAAATTGCCCTGTTTTGAGAAAGACAAGACATTATTAATGCAAGTGATGCGTGAAATACTATTCCAACAATGGATAAAGGTAAGAATATAGATAGTTCTATCTTTATTCCCAAAAAATATCCTGCTATGTAAACAGCTATAGATACGAATAGTCCTAGAAAGAACAGTGCCAAAAATTTGTTTAATCCATATACGTACCATTTTTCATTATTTACTTTGAATATTGATATTAATCCAAGGTCTCTGTCGTTGACAACCGTTAATACACCAATAGATAAAATTATAAAGATCACTGATAAAAATAAAATAGCGGGGGAAAATAAATAACCAAAATCAGTTTTAAAGTTTTTTGTTTTAGGAACAAAACTTGGAGCTGGCGTTTCATTGCTGACAAATAAATATCTTAAAACCTGCGGATTAAAAAATGGTGAGCCGCTTAAATCATTAAATACAGAATTTAAAACATTATATATTCCAACAGAAAGTTGTAAATCAACAGGGCTAGGGATAAAGTCAATATTTACCTTTTCGCCTTTATATAGTGCATCTGTAAAGTTTTCAGGTATAACCATTACGGCATTTAGTTCACCATTTTGTAGAAACCGCGAGTAATCTCCATCTACGTAAGTTAGGGTTCCTCCTTTAAAAAATGACATAACAAGTTTGATGGTAAACTTTGATAGAGGTGAATTATCTAGATTATATACTCCTAACTTGATACTAGTAACTCCAAATCCATTAAAAAATATTATACTTGCTATTGTTAAAACAACTGGTAATAAAATAATTAGAATTATATTTAAAGGTTTTCCAAGAAGCCTTTTAAATTCATACCATACTCTCACAGACAATCTACCCCTTTTACTTTAAAATTACTATTGAACTTCTTCCATATATTCTTACTGCATCTTCTATGAAATCAGGATTATGCTTTGAAGATAGAACAAATAGAACTCTTCTTTTTACAACAGGTACATCAACATGGCCGTCTGTAAATATAATAATCCCTTCAACATTGTGCGATTGTGCTAAATCAACTGCCGGTTGTAAGTTTGTCTCTCCTCCACCATATATTTCTAAATCTTTCCATTTTCCCGAAGAATACTCCGTAACCATTGTAACTGCCTGGTCAACTTGTATTAAAAGAAGTTTTGAATCGTATTTTGCTATTTTTTCAATTTCAGTTAGAAACTGATTTAATTCTTCTTCAATAATACTCGCGCTTGTGTCTACAATAACGGCAAGTTTTGAGTTGTATTCATATTTCCAGCCAGGTTGGTCATCATATCTTCTGTTTGGCCTTAAAGGTGTCCTATATTTGTCTCCCTTTATACTAGCATTTGAAAATCTTCTTATTAAAGTCTCCCAGTCAAGAGTTGATTTTTGAAGTGATATGTTGATATTTTGTTTCAGTCCCGATTCAAGTTCTTTTCCAAACATGTTGAATGCTTTTCCTACTTTGTCTTTAGTTATTTCTATTATCATTTCTATTGGTAAATCTGATTCAAAGTTATGATCATCCAAAGAATCTGGCAGAGCTTCTATATCAAAATCTCCTTTTTTTTCAAATTCCTTCATCATCCAATCAAAATATTCCTCAGCGGTTTTGTTAATCATAAATGGTGGTGGTGCAGCAAACATATATTCATTATCAACGCCATGGCCTTCTTGAATCAATACGTTTAATGGAACACTTCTTGCATCGAGTTCTGGAATATATTGATTGATAGCAGCATCCATTGCAAGATCCCATATCTTTTTTTCTCTATTATTTTTTGGCTTTATCCTAAAATGCTGATTTATAATGTGCATAAGTTCGTGTAATATCAATGATTCAACAAACCAAATTGGTTTTTTGTTTATCTTTTTGTTGTATAAAAAAAGAATTTCACCATTTTTGGTGAATTTAATTGACATTGTTTTAACATTATTGTCTTCTTTTAAAACAACTCCTAAAAGAAGGTAAGCATAGAAAGGACTTTTTTTCATTAAATTTTGAAAGGCTTTTTCAATAACCATTTACTTCAACCTCTATTCCAAAGCTAACGAGCTGATCATTGAAAAGTGGCAATGAAAGATAATCAATCCATCTATACTTGAAACTCATTCCTAGAAAGATTCTAATATCTTTCATAAAGTATGATACAAGTAATTCAATGTTGTACCTAAAAATATCTTCAGTATTAAAAATAGAAGGAAAACCAGTTTCGCTTCCAGGATCATAGTATAAATATACAGCGGAATACTCAAAATTAAAATCTAATCTAATATTTTTTGTAAAATAATATGCCGGAGCCATACCAACGTATATTCTTCCGGTCTCTGTAGTTTCATCGTAATTTTCTGGTGCGTGGAAGGAAGTTTTTACAAAAGATTTAAAGTAAAAATTGTTAATAGAAGTATCAAAGAATACTTCTAGTAAACTATTTGAATTGTTTAACAAATAGCCTATATTTATACCATAGTCTAAGAATTCAGAAGGAACAATCAAGCCAAACTGAGAATAAGGATAGCCTATCCTTATTCTAAAATTTTCTATTTTTTCAGAAAACCATACTCCTTGAGAAGTTGAGAATCCAAATTTCATTGAGAAGGAGAAAATAGAGATAGATATAAGAATAATTGTAATTAATTTTTTCAAAAAAAGCCCCTCCTTTACCAAAAAAATTATATCATAAATTATAACCCAATGGAAATTTAAAAACAAAAAAGTTTAGAATCTACCTATGAGGAAGTAATTGATTTAACATAAAGGTTAACTAAAGATAGGTAAAAAAAAGATGAAAAAAAGAAAGTAACTAATTAACTATCTAAAAAATAAAAGGGAAAGAATGATATTTTCAAAAAATTAAGAAAAAAACAAGTTTCAAAAAGCTAATTAAAAATATTTCTTTGAAGAGGAGTGAAAACCTGACAATTCCTCAAGTTTTGAATAGCTCTTGGGTTTATCCCGTTTAGAATCTACCTAGAGCAATAGAAGAAAACCTCTATCTAAGTTTAGCTATTTAAAGTGCTATTTATGTTTAAAATATGTCTATGAAGAAGAAATAGTTTTAAAATTTGTTTTTGAAAAATAAGGCAACCAATATCATATTTGAATAATAAAAAGGAGGGCTTTTGGCTCTATTTTTGTTTAATATATATTAATAAATTTGATTTTTTTCAAAAACAAGGCTTAAAAACAGAAAAATTAATTTTAAGTGACTGTATGCTAAAAAATTCACGTGTTGACATATTTGAATTATCAGGTTAAAATAATCGTGAAAATAATAACGTTATATTTTTCACGAATAAAATAGGTGATTATATGGTTATAAAAATTTGTATGGGAAGTTCTTGCCATTTAAAGGGTTCGTATGAAGTAGTAGAGAAAATCAAAGAGATGAATCTTGAAGGTGTTAAGTTGTATGGTTCGTTATGTTTTGGAAAATGTGCTAATGGAATAAACATTGAGATAGATGGAGTGTTGATTTCTAGTGTTACTCCGGATAATGTTAAGGAAAAAATTGAAAAATTCCTAAAAGAAGGGAATTAATATGGAAAAGTATATTATTTCAAATCAAGCTAATTGTAAATATTGTTATAAATGCCTTAGGAATTGTCCTGTAAAGTCTATATCGTTTTCTGATAATATTTCGAAAGTTATTGATAGTGAATGTGTATTGTGTGGTAAGTGTATTGAAGTTTGCCCGCAAGATGCAAAAAAATATTTATTTGAATATGAACGATTGAAATATTTTTTTGGAAAGAAATTCTTGGTATCTGTTTCTCCTTCGTTTTTTTCTCACTTTGATGAACCTTTCAAAGTTATTTCTTATTTAAAGAAAAATGGAGCTATTATTAGTGAAACTTCAATTGGAGCTGAATTAGTTTCCAATGAGTATAAAAAGCTTTCAGGAATAAAGATTAGCACAGCATGCCCAGTGGTGGTTGATTTAGTTGAGAAATATTATCCCGAAAAAATTAAATATTTATCACCGGTAGTTTCTCCAGCAATCGCACATGCAAGGTTCTTAAAGCAATATTTTGGAAATTATCCCCTAGTTTTTATTAGTCCTTGTATTGCTAAAAAGCGTGAGCTTGAGGAAGAATATGATTTGGTCTTAACATTTGAAGAACTTGAAAAATTTTTAGAATCTGAAAAGGTAGATATATTTGATTTTGAAGATGATTTTCCACAGGAGCCGCATCCAAAATTAGCAAGATTTTATCCTATTTCTGGTGGAATATTAAAAACTCTTGGAGAAACTTTTGAACAAGTTTTTAATGTTGAGGGAGTAAAGAATATAAAAGATTTTTTAGATAGAGTTGATGATATAGATGGGAATTATTTTGTAGAAATGTCTGCATGTATTGGAGGGTGTATAGAAGGTCCTGCATCAAGAAAAGATATAAGTCAGCTTGAAAAAAGAATAAGATTATCTCAAAATATTAAAAAAATTCCCGAAGGACTGGCAATAGAAAATGTTGAATTAGATTTAAAAAGAGAGTTCAAGGATAAAAAACATTATCACAATTACACAGAACAACAAATTCAAGAAGTTTTATTCTCGATAGGTAAAACAGACAAATCTAAGGAGTTAAATTGTAGTGCGTGTGGGTATGATACTTGCAGAGAAAAGGCAATTGCAGTTCTTGAAAAGAAGGCTGAAAAGGAAATGTGTATAACTTACCTTATAGATAAAGTTTCTACTGTCAGTAATATGGTTGTAGAAGAAACACCAAACCTTATATTAATTGTAAAAGATGGAAATATAAATTACAAAAATAAAGCAGCTCGCCTTACTTTTATGAGTTTATCTAACAAAAAGTTATGGGAAATTTTAAAAGATGTAGAGCAAAGTGAATTCAAGGAGATAGCTTTAAATAACAAAAATTTGAAGTTTTTCGTTAAAAAATTTAGTTTACCAGAGGATAGTGGTGAAGTATTTATTTTAACAGATGTTACAAAAGAGCTAGAGCAAGAAGAAAGGGTAAAGATAATAAAGAAGCAGACAATTGAAAAGATTGAAGAGGTTTTAAATAAACAAATGCTATTAGCTCAAGAAATTGCAAGCCTTTTAGGAGAATCTATTGCAGAAACAAAGTCTCATTTTACGGAATTTAAAAGATACATGGAGGAAGAAAATGATTACTTGTGAGATAAATTATGCGTCGAAAAATAAAAAAGGCGAATGGGTCTGTGGAGATTCTATAAAGATAAAAAGAAACGAAGAAAAGTGCGTAGTTAGTGTTTCAGACGGCTTGGGAAGTGGTGTTAAAGCAAATATATTATCAACGTTAACAGCTACGATGGCAACGACGATGGTTTTTAATGATGTACCTATAAAAGAAGTTTTTACATCTATTATATCTACACTTCCCACATGTAAGGTAAGAAAAATAAGTTATTCAACGCTTGCTACATGTTTAATAGACTACAAGAAAAAAAGGTGTACTATTTTTGAATATGAGTTTCCTTTGATTTTTTATTTTAGAAATGGCGAGCTTTTAAATTTAAAAAAGATTGTGAAAAAAGTAGAAAATAAAAAATTGACAGTTAGTGAAATAGATATCAAAATAGGTGACTCGATATTTTTAATGACAGATGGAATATCTCAAGCAGGAATGGGAACTGATATGTATCCATTTGGATTTGGAGAAGAAAATATAATTTTTGAGTTAAAAAATCTTTTAAAAAACAAGGTAGAACATGAAAATATTGTCAAGCATATGATTAGATTAGCAGAAAAGCTCGATAGGTATTCAAAAGGTGATGATGCATTAATAGCAGGTTTGAAAATAAGGGAGAAAAGAGTTTTGACCATAATGGTGGGGCCCCCTGAAGACGAGAGTAAAGATAGAATAGTTGTTGAAAAACTTTTAAATTCAAGAGGTAAGAAGGTTATATGTGGTGGAACAACTGGTCAAATAGTTGAAAGAATAACAGGAAAAAATATAGATGTAGACGTTAGAACAATTTCAAAAAATTCGCCGCCAATAGGGTATATGGAAGGAGTAGATCTTGTAACAGAAGGAATAATAACCTTAACACAAGTTTTTAGATATTATGAGAATCAAATAGAAGAACTTGGTATTGGGGCAAAAAAATTAATTGAGATGTTAGAAGATGCAGATGTAATAAATTTTCTTGTGGGAAGAGCAATAAATCCAGCACATCAAAATCCATTATTTACACATGATATTTCTTTAAAATTTAGGCTGATAAACGATATTTCGAAGATACTTGAAAAAAGAGGAAAAATAATTAATCTCGAATATTTTTAGGAGGTGCAGTGATGGAAAGAAATTTTGAAAAAGTTGAAGAAATTTTAAAAAAACATGGATATGAAAAAAAGAACTTAATAAAGATACTTCTTGACGTGCAAAAAGAGTACAGACATATTCCAAAAGAAGTTGTGAATTATCTTTCAGTTGCACTTGATATACCTCCTGCAAAGATATTTGGTGTTGCAACCTTTTACGCACAATTTTCACTTAAACCAAAGGGAGAATATACTATTTTAATTTGTGATGGAACAGCATGTCATATGGAAGGTTCTATGAGCCTTATAAAAGCAATTGAAGAAGAAGTTGGAGTAAAGCCTGGGGAGGTTACTCAAGATCTTAAATTTAGTTTAGATAAAGTTGGTTGTCTTGGAGCATGTGCACTTGCACCAGCAATGGTTATTAATGGTGAAGTTTATGGAAATCTCACTCCTGAGAAAACAAAAGAAATTTTAAGAAAACTTAAAGAAGGAGATGATAGATAATATGTTTAAGACAATTCAAGAAGCATTAAGCTATATAGAAAAACAACAAGAACTTAGAGAACAAAGATTAAAAGATAAGTCAATATATGTTTGTGTTGGAACAGGTTGTACTGCAAATGGTTCAAGAAAGGTATACAAGAAATTTGTTGAAGTTATTAGAGAAAAAGGTCTTGATGTGAAAGTTGAAACAATAGATGATGATGAAAGTGATGTAGTAAGGAAAACAGGGTGTTGTGGACTTTGCTCGCTTGGGCCACTTGTAAAAATAATGCCTGAAGGAATTACATATTCACATGTAAGGTTAGATGATGTTGAAGAAATAGTTGAAAAAACTATAGAACGCGGAGGACTAATTGAAAGGCTTCTTTTAACGGATTCAGTTACAGGCCAAAAAATAACCAAGCTTGAAGATGCAACATTCTTTAAAAACCAAACCTTCTACATTATGGAAGGTATTGGTACGAGTGAATGTGAAAAGATAGAAGATTATATGGGACGTGGTGGATACAAATCACTTTTAAAAGTTTTATCCTCAATGAAACCAGAAGAAGTAATCGAAACGGTTAAGGCATCTGGACTTAGAGGTAGAGGTGGTGGAGGATTTCCAACTGGACTAAAATGGGAATTTACATACAAAGCAAAAGGTGATAAGAAATTTGTTGTTTGTAACGCAGATGAGGGTGACCCAGGTGCGTTCATGAATAGAACACTTCTTGAAAGGGATCCACATTCAGTTTTAGAAGGAATGATAATTGCAGCATATACAGTTGGAGCTCAAAAGGGATATGCCTATATTCGTGCAGAATATCCGATTGCTGTAGAAATGTTTAATAAAGCAATAAATGATGCAAAGAAAATGGGATTACTTGGAGAAAATATTCTTGGAACTGGTTTTTCTTTTGATCTAGAAGTAAAAGAAGGAGCCGGTGCATTTGTATGTGGAGAAGAAACGGCACTTCTTGCTTCAATTGAAGGAAAAAGAGGGGTTCCAAGACCAAGACCACCATTTCCTGCACAAAAAGGACTATGGGGTTATCCAACACTCATAAATAATGTCGAAACATATGCAAATATTGCAAAGATAATTAGAGATGGTGTTGAAAATTACAGAAAACGTGGCGTAGAAAAATCACCTGGAACGAAGATGTTTTCTGTTACAGGTCCTCTTAAACTAACTGGAATTATTGAAATAGAATTTGGAACAACAATAAGGTACGTTTTAGAAAATATTTGTGGAGGAACAGTAGAAGGTAAGAAACTAAAAGCAATTCAGATCGGAGGACCATCAGGTGCATGTTTGCCAGAAAAGTATTTTGATTTGCCACTTGACTACGATACGTTGAAGTCTGTTGATGCAATGGTTGGTTCAGGAGGTATTGTTGCTATAACTGAAGATAGTTGTATGGTTGAAGTTGCAAGGTTTTTCCTAGACTTTACCAAGAGGGAATCATGTGGAAAGTGCGTGCCTTGTAGAGAAGGAACAATGCAATCTTATACAATTTTAGAGAAATTTACCCAAGGAAAAGCAACACATGAAGATCTTGAAAACCTTGAGAGCCTTGCAAAAATAGTAAAAACAGCTTCTTTGTGTGGACTTGGAAAAACTGCTCCAAATCCAATTTTGAGTACTTTAAAACACTTTAGAGATGAATATATGGAACATATTAACGGAAAATGTCCAAGTGGAACCTGTACGGCACTCAGAAAATACGTTATTAATCCAGAGCTTTGTAAGAGCTGTAGCCTTTGTGCAAGAGCATGTCCACAAGGAGCAATTAGCGGTGAGAGAGGTAAACCATATGTAATAGACCAGGAAAAATGTGTAAAATGTGGTATTTGTTTCGAAAAATGTAAATTTAACGCAATAGAATTGGTTTAATGGGAGGCGATCGTAGTGAAGATAATAGTTAATGGAAAAGAAACTATAATAAAGGATGATTCAAGGAATCTTTTAGAGGCATTAAGAGATATTGGAATAGAGATACCAAATCTTTGTTATCTTTCTGAAACTTCAATTTACGGCGCCTGTAGGATGTGTCTTGTTGAAATAGATGGTCAAATAATGACTTCTTGTTCTATAAAACCATATGAGGGTATGAATGTTAGAACACATACACCTGAAATATACGAAATGAGAAGAGGAATTCTTGAGCTTATTCTTGCATCACATAACAGGGATTGTACAACATGTGAAAGAAATGGAAATTGTAAATTACAAAGATATGCAGAAGAATTTGGAATAAGAAAAATAAGATTTGACAAACTTGACAAGTCAAATATTATAGATTATTCATCAATAATTATAAGGGATAATTCAAAATGTATTCTTTGCGGTGACTGTGTTAGAGTTTGTGATGAAATTCAGTCTATAGGTGCAATAGACTTTGCATTTAGAGGATTTGAAGCACAGGTTATGCCAGCATTTGGCGATGAACTTTCAACAACAAATTGTGTTCTTTGTGGTCAATGTGTGGCTCATTGTCCAACTGGCGCTTTAACATTTAGAAACGACCTTCAGAATGTATACAAAGCAATGGAGGAAGGTAAATACATTATAGGTATGATGGCACCTGCGGTTCGTGCATCGATTCAGGAAGAACTTGGAATGGAAGATGATGTTGTTGTAGCAGGAAGAATTGTTAACTTTTTAAAATCGATAGGATTTAAAAAAGTGTTTGATGTTGCATTTGCTGCAGATCTTGTAGCATATGAAGAAGCTCATGAATTTAAAGAAAGACTTGAAAAAGGTGAAAAACTTCCACAATTTACATCCTGTTGCCCTGGATGGGTAAAATTTGCAGAACATAATTATCCTGAATATCTTAACAACCTTTCAACTGTAAAATCTCCGCAACAGGCATTGGGAAGTATTATAAAGAAATTCTATGCAAAAGAAATAGGAGTAAACCCAGAAGATATTTATCTTGTGTCTATAATGCCATGTACTGCTAAAAAGTTTGAAGCAGAACGTGAAGAGCTTGCAGGAGAAGTTGATGCAGTAATTACAACAAGAGAATTATCACAGTTAATAAGATCAAGTGGTTTTAATTTGAAAAATGTTCCACCAATGCCATTTGATAGACCATATGGTTTGTCCTCTCAATCGGGTTTAAGCTTTGGAAAAACTGGTGGAGTATTTGGAAGTGTATTGAAAGTATTAGAAAGCGAAATTGAATTTGACGATATAAAGACTGAAGAAATTGAAAAAGGAATTCGTCTTACTAAGGCTACAACAAAAGATGGTAAGGTAATAAGCGGAGTAGTTGTATTCGGTCTTGGCAATACAAGAAAAGTTATTGATTCGATTAAAAATGGCAAGTTAAAAGTGGATATAGTTGAAGTAATGGCTTGTGACTATGGCTGTATTGGTGGTGGAGGGCAGCCTTATCCAAATGATGCAAGAGTAAGAACGAAAAGAGCAAAAATTTTAAATGAGGTAGTGGGTATAGATGTTTTGATTTCACCAAATGAAAACTATCATATGCTTTCATTGTATGAAAGATATCTTGAAAAACCATTAAGTCATGTTTCCCATGAAGTATTGCACACAACATACAGAAATAGAAAAAGAATAAACGATGAAGATATCGAAATATTACCTCTTCCAGTTGAAGAAGATAAAAAAACAACGGTTAAAGTATGCCTTGGAACATCCTGTTACTCAAAAGGTTCATATGATATACTTTCAGACTTAATAGATGTAGTAAACAAAGAAGAATGGGCCAAAAATGTTGAAATAAAGGGCACCTTCTGTGTTGAAAACTGTGGTAAGTCTCCAAATGTTGTGATTGATGATACAATAGTAAGTGAGGCTACCACAGAGAAAGTGAAAGAGGTGCTCAAAAAACATGTCAAATCTGAAAAAGGATAGGAAACCTTTGGAAATACCAAAACCAACTTTTGAAAGATTAAAAAAGTATCTTGCATTGCTTTTGCAAGAAGAAAGTGAGTATATTTCGTCTGAGGGTATTGCTGAAAAATTGAATATTACACCTGAACAAGTTAGGAAGGATTTTACTTACATTAACATTAAAGGAAAACCAAAGGTTGGCTATCATATCCCTCCACTCATAAACGAGCTGAGTGAACTTTTTGGAATTGGGGTCATGGATAACATCATAATAGTTGGAGCTGGAAATCTAGGAAGTGCTCTTGCAAAGTACGCTGGATTCAAAAAAATTGGTGTTAGAGTAGTAGCTATCTTTGATAACGACCCAGTTAAGATTGGAAGCTTTGTGGGAGAACTCTCCGTTCTCCCTTTTTCTGAAGAAAATTTGAAGAGAGTTATAAAACGTTTTAAAGTAAAGATAGGTGTTATATGTGTTACTGAAGAGAGCGCTCAAGAAGTTGCAAATGTGCTTGTAAGAAATGGCATAAAAGCTTTATGGAATTTTGCACCAGTTACTTTAAAAGTACCACCAGGAATAGTTTTGGAAAATCAAGATATAACTACGGGTGTTTTAACAATAAAACACCTTCTTGAAAAAAAGTGAAAAAGCCAACATGGACACCACACCATCCCATCCCCCCAACCTCCCATTGGGGGGATTTAATTAATTATAATTATCTGGAAGGTCATTTTCAAATAACACTACATCGCCGGGTTGTAAGAAAGTTTTAAATTTTTCTATAACCTCGTTGAGATCTTCCACAATGAATATTTTACCTTCAAAGTTTGAATCAATCAATCCTTTGTAAATTTTTTCTGTTCTTTTTTCTCCTATTAAGAATACAACATCTACATATTTAGCTATTTCTTTTCCTATTTTGTAATGTTCTTCATCTTCCTTCTCACCAAGTTCTACAAATCCTGGAGTTACAAGGATTTTTCTTTTGTTTTCAAAAAGTGCGAGATATTCGAGTGCCATTTTAAATCCTTTTGGATTTGAATTAAATGTGTCATCTATAACGGTGATAGTATCGTTTCTTACTATTTCAAGTCTGTGTTTTGGTTTTACAATATTTTTTGCCCTTTCTATTACTTCTTCTACTGGGACTTTTAGTTCAAAGCTTGCAACTATAGCAAGAAGAAGGTTTCTAATATTTTCGTATCCGTATACATTAGTTTCAAAGTAAAATTTTTGATTGTTTGGTGTAATAACTGCAAAGTTAGTTCCATCTTTTGAAATTTTTAATTCATCTACTTTGTATTGTGCATTTTTTTCATTGATTGCACAGGTAATTATTTCTTTTTTGGTGTCTATATTTTCTAAAACATTTTTAATATTTTCGTCGTCTATGTTTGCAATTATTTTTTTTCCTGAGCGCTCATCAAGAATAAAGTTTTTAAAGTTTTGAATAATATTGTCCAGACTTTCAAATTCTTCAAAATGTTGAATCCCAATTGAGGTTAGAATAGATATTTGAGGTTTTATAAGTTCTAACAATTTAGAATAGCCATAATTATCATTTTCGGCAAGTTCAACAATAAAAACTTCATGGGATTTATCTAATTTTTCACGTATTGTTTTTGTTATTCCCATTGTTGTATTGTAACTTTCAGGCGTCATTAAAGATTTATAATGCTCGGCTACAAGATGGTGGAGATAGTACTTTGTGCTGGTTTTTCCATAACTTCCTGTAACTGCAACTGTTAAAGGGTTAAGCCTTGATATTTTTCTTTTTGCATCTTTATAGTAATGTTCATTAATTAACCTTTCTATTGGTATTAAAATTCCATTGGTTATGTAATAAAAAAGAGAATTGAATAAGACAAACGTAAATGTTATGATTTCATAGATTATGTTATTATATATAAATGTTAAAGACAAAAAAATTGCGAATAAGAAAAATGAGGTGTACATTAACCTTCTAAGTCTTTTTGTAAAAACTAATCTTTTCTTTTTCTTTTTCAAAAGAAATAGCTTTAAATCAAGAAATATTGATATTAATAATATTAAAGAAGCAAATAGTGGGTGGAAAAAGTATAATATAAAAGATGCTATTAGTAGAATATTAATTATGTATTTATTTATGTGAGAAAAGATCCACCTTATATATTTTTTTTCTGAGTATTCTTCCAATTGTAGCATGTGAAGTGAGTAAAGAGATCTAATAACAAAATTAGCAGCTAAAAGTGATAGAAATACCTTATCCATTGTTGATCTCTCCTATAAACTTTTTTAAATCATATAGAAAACTATCAAAATTTTCCAAAAAAGGAAAATGCCCTGCGTTTTCATAAACTATTAATTTTGAATTTTCAATATACTGGTTGAATTTGATTCCTACTTCTACTGGAACTGCATCGTCGTTTTTTCCAAATATTATTAAGGTATCCTTTTTGATCTTTTTTAATTCTGTAGATATATCTTCATTGATAACATTTTTTAAAATTTCTCTCATAATACCTTTTGATGATTTATAATCTTGTGAGCCAAATTTATTTCTTAGTTTTTCAAGACTTTTTTTTAGACCAAAGGTATAAAAAATTTTTGCAAGTAGTTTATAAGTAAAAATTTTAAGTCTAGTCTTAAATTTTTTCTTAGTCTTAATCCCAGGTGAGGAAATTATAACAACTTTCTCAAGCCAGCATGGGTTTTTGCTTGCAATTAATGAAGCAATTTTTCCTCCAAATGAGTGTCCAACCAGTATTAAACTATCTAAATTTAACTCGTTTATAAAGCGTTCAATTAAGTTAGCATAATCATAGCTTGAATAAATTGAGTTTGGAAGAGAGCTTTCACCAAATCCTGGTAAATCAATTAAAAATGACCTGCATTTTAGTTCTTTTGCAACGGGCAAAAAAGAATTTAAATTTGCTCCCCACCCGTGTAAAAACAGGATATTTTTTTCGCCATTTTCTATAACTTTGTAGTTTATTGTAATATCTGAAATTTTTTTCTTCATTTTTCCACCTTTAAGTCGAATAGATTGGTATCTATGGAATATATTTTGGATTTTTTGTCTTTAAAAGCTTCAAAAGCAATTGAAATCATGTTATCAATCACTTGAGAAAATGTGAAACCGCTCATTTGCCATAGGTAGTATGAAAGTGCACCAGGAATGCTATTAACTTCGTTAACGTATATTTTGTTATCTTTAGATAGCAAAAAGTCAATTCTTATATTTCCATGACATTCCAGTGCATTAAATGTATCATGTGCTATAGATTTGATGGCATTTTTTAAATTTTCATCTATTGGTGCGGGAATTATATGATTTGAAAATTTTTTACCTTTTTGAACGTATTTTTCGTTGTAATCAAAAAAATCTTTTTGTTTTTTTATTTCTTCTATTTCTGATACAACTATGTTTTTGTATCCCATTACCGCACAATTTAACTCTCTAGAATCAATCCACTTTTCAACTATAACTTTGTCATCGAAAGAAAAAGCAGTTTCAATTGCTTCTTCTAGCTCGCATTTATCATTTACTTTTTTTACTCCAATACTTGAACCCAGCCTTGCAGGCTTAACTATCAATGGATATTCAAGAACTTCTTTACAATGTTTTAAAAAGTCATTTGTGTAATTTTTTTTGCTTGTGTATAGAAAATCAACTACAGGAATATTTTTTTCTTTTAAAATAAGTTTTGTTATAACTTTATCCATTGTGTACATTGAAGAGTACATTCCACAACCCGTATAAGGAACATTTAGAAATTCTAGCATTCCTTGAATGCTACCATCTTCACCGTTGCTTCCGTGAAATGTTAAAAGACAGACATCGATAGTAATTTTTTTTATATTGCTATGTAAGATTAATTTTCCATCTTTTGCAGAGATAGATGAAATTTGTTTTGCTTTTTTTTCAAGTCTTTCAAGATTTTTAAAATTTTCAAGGTCTTCGAGAATCTTTCCCGTTAGCCATTTTCCATCTTTAGTAATATATATAGGAATTATATTGTATTTATTTTTATCAACAAAACTCAGCACTTGATGTGCTGTTATTATAGAGATCTCGTGCTCTACACTTTTTGACCCAAAGAGTAATCCAACGTTTATCATATCTACCTCCAATTATAGAAGATGCTTTTCAAGCATTTCAGCAACTATTGCCGAAGGGAACGGAGCAAGTTTTTTTAGATTTTGTTGTATTTCAATAGTACTTCCTTCAACACTTCTGTCAAGTGCAATTTTTATTGCACAAAATTCAACATCGTTTTCATAACAAACCTTTGCAATTGCAGCACTATCCATATCAACTAATTCAGCTTTTGTTTCGTTGAATATTCTTGTTTTTTCTTCTACTGAATCAACAAATATATCTCCACTTGCGATTGGTCCAAGTATAACCTTGTTATACACGTCGGATATACGTTCGATAAGTGTTTGAGAGGCTTTAATTTTTTTAATTTGCTTTTGCCTAAATTTTATATCATGTTCAATATATTCTGTTCCACAGACAATATCGCCAATTTTTCTTTCGCTGTTAATTATTCCAGCGCCTCCGCAATGTATAAAGTATTTTGGATGAAAATTATCAATAAGTGCTTGGGCCATCATTGCAGATTCTACTTTCCCTATAAGACCGTAGACAAGGAGGACTTCATTGGCACCTATAAGTCCTCTCATATATGGCCTTTTGAGAATTTCTCCGTTTTCCAAGACTGGCATTAGCTCTCTAAACGCCCCCACTATTTCTTCGCGCAAAACACTTGTTATTACAATCATTATTTCCCCCCGCTTCTGATTACCATATGTATTTCAAAGTCTCCTTCTGAGAAAATATTCAAAGGAAGTTTTAGTATAACACCTTCAGCCGTAATTTGTATTTCTTTTCCTGTTATAACTGTTGGAGGTGTTATGTCAACTTTATAATTGTTTTTTTCAAGGTTCATTGCTATTGAACCACTTGCCATATTTCCGAGTTCTCCTAATGCACTTAGCGCAAGCTCGTCAAGAGTATCATAAGGCATTCCCATCATTTTACTTACAACGTTTTTTGCAGTTTCCTCGTTAAATGAGTAAATTAGATTCCCCTCTATATCTCCGTTAAAACCTATAACTGTAACTATAGGATATTTTGGATCTATACCTTTTGCGATCTCTGGTTTTAAGACCTTAGGTTCTACCTGTAATACCATGTTAAAAGTTGAATTAACCGCAGTTATTAAAGAATTTATTATCTTTGCATCCATAGTTGCACCTCCTTATCAAATGTCATTCTTCCAAATTTACCTTCAGCAACAGCCTTAAAAAAGTTGTTTTTTGCCCTTTCAAAATCTACAAGTCCACCTTTTGCTAGATATCCGCGCTTTTTTCCAAAATTTTCTATAAATTCTTCAAATGTTTCTTTAATATTTAATTCATTACTAAAAATTTCATACGCACGTGTAATTATATCATATTTATCAACAGATTCTACAGGAATACTACCAATTAAAAGTAATTTTGCGGTCACGTCTTTATTAAAAAGTTTTGAATATAGTATTCCAGGAGTATCAAGTAGCTTTACTTTACCAAGATTTATCCATTGAAGACCCCTTGTAATTCCAGGAGCCATTCCTGTTTTTGCAAGTTTTCTTCCAGAAATTTTGTTTATTATAGATGATTTTCCAACATTTGGAACACCAGCTATTAGTATCCTTGTCTCTTTTAATTTTTCTTTTGAATAGGTTTTAATAAACTTTTTAATTTTTTCAACGGACTCTTTCTTTGAAAATGTTATAACAGGATTAGTTTTACTAATTTCCTTAACCCAGAGGTTATTGTATGTTTCATCTGAAAGGTCAGCTTTGTTTAAGACAAACAAAACATCTTTATTGGAGAATATATTTTCTTCAAAGGCAGTAGTTGCAAGAGGTGCTCTTGCGTCTAGAATTATCATTATAGTATCGACAGCTTTTAGGTATTCTTTTATTTTTCTTTTTGCCTTACTTATATGACCAGGATACCACATTTATTTTGGCACCACCAAAGTACCAACATTTTCTTCTCTAATTGCACGCAGTAAATTTCCCTTTTTAAAGAAGTCCATTACCAAAATTTTCATGTTATATCGTCTACAAATTGAAAATGCTTCTGTATCCATAATTTTTAATTCTTTTTCAATTGCCTCGTTAAAGGTTAATTTATCAAATTTTATTGCATCTTCGTATTTTTTTGGATCCTTATCAAATATTCCTGAAACTTTTGTTCCTTTAATTAATATATCTGCTTTCATTTCAACAGCTCTCAAAGCTGCAGCAGTATCCGTTGTAAAGAATGGGTTACTTGTACCACCTGCAAAGATTACAAGGTATCCTGCATCAAAATAAAGATTTATATCGTCATAATGAATGGGCCTAATTGATGGAAGAGAGGTAACCTGTGAAACTACAACAGTTCTTAATCCGTGTTTTTCAAATAGGTCTTTTAGGTATAACGCGTTGATTACGGTGCCAAGCATTCCGATTTGATCTGCAATTGTGGGAGACAACTCTTTCATTTCTCTTCCCCTGAAAAGGTTTCCGGCCCCTATTACTATCCCAATATTTGTACCGTATTCCAGAACAGACTTTAATTCATCAATAAGGTAAATAATTTTGTCAATATTGAATCCTTTTTCACCTTCACCGCTAAGTACCTCACCGCTTAATTTTAGAAGAACCCTTTTGTACATCTTTTATCCCTCCAATATCATGACTTCTTTAAATTTGGCTTTAAGTCTTTCATCGCTTGTCAATAGGATTATCTGTCTTCTTTTAGATTCTTCGTCTAATATTTCCAGAGTTTTTTGTAATCTAGTATTGTCATATCTTATAAGTGCGTTATCTATTACAAGGGGTAAATTATGCTCAGACATAGTTCTATATAGCGCTATTTTATATGCAAACAACAATTGATCAAATGTTGCAGCGCTTAAAAATTCATTTGGATTAAGTTTTTCACCATTAATGTTCAATCTAACTGATAGGTTTTCTTCAACTATTAATGGTAAGGGTTCGTTTGTAATAGAAAGAAGTATTTTGGTAAATTCTTCTTTAAATTTCTTACCATAAGTTTCAACGTATTCTTCAAGATTTTTTTGAAGAATTTGTTTTGATACTTCAATGTTTGAATAATATCCTTTTAGAGTTTCAAGTTTTCTTGAAAGTTCATCTCTCTTTTTTAAATTTTCAAGTATTTCACTAAATTCTGGAGCTTTTTCAATATCTTCTTGTAGATCCTTTTCATATGAATTTAGTTCATCTCTTAATTTCTCGGTTTCATAGATTTTTGACATTATATATTCCGGATATATTTCTTCAGAAAGAATATTTTCAAATTTTTCAATTTCAGAATCTATTTTTGTTATTGTTTCTTTAATCTTCAAATATTCATTGTAGATATTCTCAAAGTCTTTGATTTCATCAATAGAAATTTTAAGATTATCCAGCATTTTATTTAAGCTGGTAAAGCTTTCTTCTCTTTTTGCTTTCATTCTTTCCAATTCTTCGTTTAATTTATCAATTTCTCTTTCAATGGAAGATTTTGAAAGGAGTAGTTTTTGGATATCATTGTATATTTTTTCAAGGTATGCAATACCTGAGTCAATTATTTGGGCTGCGCTTCCCAAGTTAAAGTCTTTTAACTCTCTAAGTATTTCAGATTCTAAGTTTTTAAATTCTTCACTAACTTGATTATATTCTTTTTTTCTGGTTTTCCATTCTATGAATTCATAGTATTTCTGTCTTAATTCCTTTATTGATTTTAGATTATAGTCCTTTAAAATGCTCAAATAGTTTGGACGTATCATTTTCCTCTTTGTAAGCTCTTGAATTTCTGCTTTTACTTCATCAATTTTTGATTCTATTTTTCTCCAAAGAATTGTTTCAAATAAGCCTATAAAGCCGGTAAATGCTGCTCCAAAAAATAACCATGTATTTATATTTCTCATAACAAATCCAAGAAGCAATGATATTATGGCAGCAAAAAAGAATACAAACGAAAAGTCTTTGTGGACTTTTATAGATGAATTCAATTTTTTTAATACTTTTTCGTTTTCTTCGATTTTATTTTGAATCTTTGCTTGATTTTCTCTATAAATTGCTTCTTGCTTTTCAACTTCTTCAATTATCTCTTCATTTTCCGTAAATAACTTCCAGAGAGGATTTTCTTCTAATATATTTTCAAGTTTTGCTTTCTTTTCATCGTATAACTTCTTTAAAAGTGATAAATTTTTGATCTTTAAATGTACCTTTTCAAGGTCTTTTTCATTTTCTATATTTAAGTTTTTCATTTTTTCATTAAGGGCATTTTCTATTGAAGAAAAGTTGTTTTCAAGTTCTTCAAGCTGAGAAGAAATTGATTTGATGTTGTTTTCTAAAACCTCAATTGTTTCCAAGAGTTCTTTTGCTTGAGAAACTGTATCTCTGTCAATCTTTGAAAATTTGAGATATTCTTTGAGGTTTAAGTTAAGTTTATCTCTTTCAGTTTTTAAAGAATTAATTTTTTCGGTTATTTCTTGAATATATTCTCTTTTTAAGTTTGATATTTCTTCTTCTTTTTCTTCTAATATTTGCTTTAACTGCTCACTCTTTCTTTTTAGTTCATTTTTTTTCAATATTTTATTGTTATAATTTTTTATTTTTTCCTTTACTGACTCAATGTAGCTATCAATTTCAGATATTTGTTTGCTTATATTTTCAATACATAATTGAATTTCATTTGCATACTCATCAGTTTTGTTAATTGCATCTGTTAGTTTTAAGCCCCATTCATTTTTTTGCATTCTTTTTTTCATGTAACTTATTACAAAAGTATCTTTTTCCTTTATTGTATCCAGTTTTTCATCTTCCATTATAAATCCAATAGTTTCTAAAAGTTCTCTGTCAACTAAAGAGTTAAATTCACCGTTGAGAAAGTCGACTTTAAAATCTCCTTCGTCGGTTGAAATTTCTCCGCCAAATTCAAAATGATTCCATGGCTCGTACTTCTTTATTTCATTTCCTGGCTTTGAAAGAGAATTTAATAGAAAATATGCAAGTGTTGTTTTTCCAGATGAATTTGGTCCAAAAATAACATTTAAACCTGGCTTAAATTTTATTTCTTTATTTTTTAGTTTTCCAAATCCATTTATTTTGACTTTTTTGATCAACATACTTTATCACCTCTTAAAACCTTTAACAAGAAAGATTTTGTGGCGTCATCTTGGGTAAGATCTGTTACTTTTCTTTCAAGAAGATTTTTGTATTCTAGCTTTTCAAAATCTCCTATTACAATATAATCTTCAGCTAATTTTTCATACGTTTGTTGGTCAACAACTTGCTTTAAAACAATGATATTTTTTGAGTATTTCTTTTCAGGAAGATTTGAAAGATCTGAAGGATAAAAAATTCCAATTGTTTCAGTTTCAAATTTTTGCTTTTCATTATCTATTTGTATAATTGGTATATTGTTTATAGGTGAGGAGTTAAAATCAAATTCTTCTTCAGTTATACTGTAGTTTTTAAAATATGCAGAAAGAATTTCATTTACCTTATCATACACTCCAAAATCTCCAAGAATGTTTGAAAACACAAAATGAGCATTTTCATATTGCTTTGATAGTTTGTCAAGAAGATTTATTTTTGCTTGAAAAATAAGATTCCAGAGGACACTTATTCCAAATGGAATACTGAATAATTCTAAATTAGAAACTTTTATTTCCATATATCTAAAACCCCCTTAGAGAAGATTTGCTGCTTCACTAGCAAGTAGTGAACGTTCACCTTTTTTTAGGACAACATGTGCAGATAATTTGCTATTTAAGAATTTTGTTGCAGCGTATACAAGCCCGTTGCTATCTTTGTCAAGGTAAGGTGTATCTATTTGGTATGGATCGCCGAGGAGAACAACTTTTGTATTTTCTCCCGCTCTTGTAAGAATAGTTTTTATCTCATGTGGTGTCAGGTTTTGTGCTTCATCAATAATGATGAATTGATTAGGAATTGATCGGCCTCTAATATATGTTAAAGCTTCTATATCTATTATTTCCTTTTTCATAAATTCTTTCATATTTATGTTTGAAATTTTGAAAAGATATTCAAGATTATCATATATTGGTGACATCCATGGTTTCATTTTTTCTTCAATATTTCCTGGTAAATACCCTAAGTCTTTCCCTCCCATAGCGACAAGGGGTCTTGCAACAATTATCTTTTCATATTTTTGTTCTGTTACAGTCTTTTCAAGAGCGCAAGCCAGTGTAATAAAGGTTTTACCAGTTCCAGCTGTTCCAATCAACGAAACAAGTTTAATATCATCATTTAGTAATGCATCCATTGCAAAAAATTGCTCTCTATTTCTTGGTTTTACATTCCATGCTTGAATATGTTTTTTCATTTCAAGTAAATTTTCTCCATCATATCTAAAATATTTATCTCTGGAAATTATATAGGAATTAGGAAATAAATTTGATTTATCGAGCATATCAACGTTGGATGTTTCAAAATAACCAGGGTTTAGTGTTTCAAGGTCTGATCTATCAGTTAGATAATCTTGAGATGGGATTCCAAGAGCATCGGCTTTGACCCTTAAATTAATATCTTTTGAAACCAAAAAGGTAGGATTCTTGGAGTTTTTCATAACGTGTAGTGTGTAAACTAATATCCAATTGTCGATGTATTTTTCATACAAAAAATCTATATTTTCATGATCGCTTTTTTTTAGCGAAATTACCTTTAAAGTCCCGCCATTTTTTAATTTTATACCTTCTGAAAGTTTTCCAAGTTTTCTTAAATTGTCTAACTCTCTTATAGCATCTCTTGCGAATTTTCCAAGTCCCCCAGAATGTCTTTTCAAGTTATCTAATTCTTCTAAAACTGGAAGAGGTATTATTACATTATTATCTTCAAAAGAATAAATTGATTGTGGATCATGTATTAAAACATTGGTATCTAAAATAAAATTTTTGACCATTACCTATCCCCCCAAATTCTTATAAATTCGTTTATGTTATTGTAGCCTATTTTTTCGTAAAGTTTTAAGAAGACCTTCGCTGTTAATATGGCATCTTCAAGAGCGCGGTGCGGTACTTTATCTGCTATTTTAAATTCTTTTACAAGGCTTTCCAAGCTTCTTTTTTTATTGTACAGTACCTGTGAAATTTCAAGTGTATCAATATATCTAAAATTTATAGGGAACTCACCTATTTCTTTTGTAGCAATATCTATAAAAGAAAGGTCAACATATGCGTTATGCATTACAAAAATAGTTCCTTTTGCATATGCTCTAACATTTGAAATAATATTTTCAAGAGATGGAGCATCTGTTATTGCATCATTAGATATTCCGTGTATCTTTTCAGTAAGAGCAGGTATCCTTATATTCGGGTTTACAAGAGAGTGGTAGATCCATTTTTTTACGATTTTATTTTTGTATACAGGTACAATTGCAATCTCGATTATCCTATCACCAAAATAAGGATTTAATCCCGTTGTTTCTGTATCCATGACACAGTATACATTTTCATCTAACATTAAGTTTCCTCCTAAACTATTAGTTCTTCTCCTCCACCTCTTGCGATAACAATTTCTCCTGCTTCCTCAAGTCTTCTTACAACGTTAATAATTTTTTGTTGTGCTTCTTCAACATCTTTAATACGAACTGGCCCCATAAACTCTAGTTCGTCTTTTAATAATTGAGCTGCTCTCTTTGACATATTGTTGAATATCTTTTCTTTTAGTTCTTCAGAAGCTCCTTTTAGTGCTACAGCAAGGTCTCTTGTATCAACTTCACGCAAAACAAGTTGTACGGATCTATCATCAAGTTTAAGCAGATCTTCAAAGACAAATAACCTTCTCCTAATCTCTTCTGCAAGCTCAGGTGATTCATAGCCGAGCTTTTCCATGATGGATTTTTCAGTGGCTCTATCGATGTTGTTGATAATTTCAGCAGCAGTATCTATACCGCCAACCTGACTTAATGTTTGAACACCAAGACCACTGAATTTCTTTTCAAGGTTCTTTTCAATCTCTCTAACAACATCAGGTGAAGCTCTATCAAGCAAAGCAATTCTTTTAACGACTTCTGCTTGAATTTTTTCTGGCAGTGCAGATAAAACTTTTGCTGCAAGTGGTGGATCTAAAAAGCTTAATACAAGAGCTATAGTTTGAGGATGTTCCGATTGCAAAAAGTTAACAACTTGCATGGGATCTGCAAGTCTCATAAACTCAAATGGTTTAACTTGCAGGTTAGAAACAAGTCTTTCTATTACTTTCATTGCCCTTTCTGGGCCAAATGCCTTTATGAGCATTTCTTTTGCATATTCAATTCCACCTGATAGTAACATTTCACGAGCTTTTGAAAGTTCTTTAAATTCTTGTAAAACTTCTTGCTTTTCATCGTCTTTAACATTCCCTAAATTTGCAATTTCTATTGTCAACTGTTCTACATCTGATTCGTCAAGATTTTTAAGTACATTTGCAGCATTTTCAGGCCCCATTAAAACAAGTAAAATAGCGGCTTTTCTTTTTCCAGGTATACTAGTTTTCTCGGCCATATGTTCACCCTCTTTCCGAAATCCAGATCTTTATTATAGATGCTACTTCTTCTGGTGATTTTACTGCAAGTTGTTTTGCATAATTTCTAAGCTCTTCAATAACTTTTTGAGCTTCTGAAAGTATTTGTTCGGCTTCTTCTCCTGTTTTTTCTTCCATAACCTTTTGAACTTCTTCTTCAAGCATTTTATATCGTTGCAAGACGAGCTTTCTTGATTTTACTTTCTTTAATTGTAACAAGAATCCATATGTTCCAAAAAATACAAGAATTGTAGCAATTAAAAGTAAAGTTGCTTTGTAAAAAAACTCTTTTTGTTTTGTTTGTTGTTCTATTATTTTTGAAAATTCTTCTTCTGCCTCTCTGCTAAATGGAATGAATGCAAGAGAGTATGAAATTGCAGATGGGCTTGAATTTGCGGCTATACTTTTTTCTATAACATCTGAAACCATTTTATTTATTTCTTCTTTTGAGATTTTGTTGAACACTGTTGAAGATGAATCTATAATAACAGAGAGTGATATGTTTTCTATCTCACCTTCGTTATTTTGAACAATGTTTTCAACTATTTGATTTAGCTCATAGTTTGTAATTTGATGATTTTTTTCATATAGGGTAACGCTTGAGCCTTCAACGCTTTGATAGTATGTAGTTGGTATATTTGATTCAGTTCCAACTGGACCACCATCTGCAGGAGCTGTTGTACTTTTTTCACTTTCGGTTTCTTGACTCCTGATAAGTCCGCCCTTTGGTGTGCTGTATGTAGTTATTGTTTTTTCTGCCTTTTGCCAATTCAATTTTACATCTGGAATAACTTCTACTGTTCCAAAGCCAAACACTGTTTCAAGTGCAGGTTGAATCTTTTTTTTGTAGTAACTTTCTAATTGCATTTTTAGCTCGACTTTTGTTGAAGCTGCAACTGTATTATCATCGAAGTTTACTAAATCACTTAAAGCTCGTCCATAGTTATCAACAACCTTAACATTTTCAGGTTTCAAGCCTTCTACTGCACCAGTTAAAAGGTAGATGATTCCTTTGATTTGTTCTTTTGAAAGACTAACACCTGGATCAAGTACCAACTGGACAGAAGCTCTTGTTTCTGCCATTTCACCACGAACATAGTATGTATATTTTGGCAAAGTAAGGTGTACCCTTGCAAATTTTACTCCATTGATTGTTGCAATTGTTCTTTCTAATTCACCTTGTAATGCTCGCTGATAGTTTACTTGTTTGTCAAAGCTTGTAGCACCAAAACTACTTTGGTCAAGTAATTCAAATCCTTTAGATGAAGACCCCAAAGCCCCGCTAGATGCTAGTTTCATTCTTACTTCGTACACATTGTAAGATGATGGAATAAATATTCTATTTCCGGCCTCTACTTTGTAAGGTATTCCTTGTGCTTCAAGCTGCTGAATGATGGCTCCAGCATCTGTTTCGTTATTGGCAGAGATCAAGAGAACGTACTTTGGAGCATTTAGTATAACAGTTAATACTACGGCAATTAAAATTGCCACTAAAAGTGAAAGCATAGTAATTTTTTGATTCTTTTTTAAGCCTTTCCAAAAATCAGGAAACTTAGAAAATGAATCTAGAAATTTTCTAAACCACTCCAACCCCATCACCTCATATTGTTATATTAATGAATAAATTATTAAATTCCGGTTCAAATCCAAAGTTTATCCTCCAGTATTTATTTCCATATCCTATAGAGATAAAAAAGTTATTTAAACTAAACCCTTTTGAAAAATCGTAGTATATT
>NZ_JAIHAP010000085.1:0-7647 GCF_020054775.1 Thermosipho sp. (in: thermotogales)
AATTATCCGTGGAGGTTCCGGCGTAGCTCAACCGGTAGAGCGCCTGGCTGTTAACCAGGTGGTTGCAGGTTCGAGTCCTGCCGCCGGAGCCATTTTTTTATTATTGTTCCAAACTCACTCAAGGTCCCCCTCCAGTTCGCCGGCACGCAGAGAAATACATTTTCTTTCCTCTGTTCTGGATTGAGAATAATGAAGCCCACCCACGCCTACCTCCGAAAAGGAAAAAATGAACTTGACTTTTTGCTTTTATTTGCTGTATATTATCATGTGATGTTAAACAATGGTAAACTTTGGCAGACCCAAAAAGAGTTAAAACTATGATGTAAGGCTTTGGAGAAATAGTAACCTTTGGGGAAACTGCAGAGCATTTAAATTTGTGTCCCTCATGATCAGGTATTGATAAAGAGAATAAAAACAATTTCTGAAAGAAAATTGAATCCACAAGGAAATTCCTTATAGCGATGGCTTAATAACAAAACTTCAAAATCTTTTTGTGAAAATCTTGTTATTGGCTTTTATTTTTATCTTATCTCGTCGCAAAAAGAACTTCGATAAAAAATTATTGCCTTCCATTACAAAGAAAAACAGAAGAAATAGAGCAAAAGAAAGTCTCAACTTCTACTTCGAACATTATCATAAATGCTTTGAAGCTCTTTTATGGAGAGATTTTGAACAAAAAGTTCTTTTGCGAAGTAGAGCGCCCAAAGAAAGACAAAAAACTGCCGGTGGTTTTGATCAGGGTAGAGGTTATGAAAATACTAAAGGTAATAGAAAATTTAAAGCACAAGGTCGTTTTAATGCTTATGTATTCTGATGGATTACGTGTTGGGGAGGTTTTTGAGGCTTAAGCCCGAGGACATAGAATCAAATAGGAAACTGATTCACATTAGATCGTCAAAAGGTAGAAAAGACCACAATACCTTACTTTCAGAAGTTGCTCTTCAAACTTTGCGAGAATACTGGAAGAAGAAAAAATCAGGAAGTGGTTATTCCCCAAAGTTCGAATAAGCGGAGTTATATGCTATGTGCAAAACTGGGGGACCAAAATGAAAATTAAAAGATTAATACTGAAAAATTTCCGTATATTTAAGGACGAAACAATTATAGATTTTGATGATCTAACCGCATTTGTTGGCAAAAATGATATTGGCAAAACAACTATTTTAGATGCATTAGACATATTCTTTAATGAAAAAGATGCTCAAGTTAAACTTGATAAAGAAGACATAAGTAAAGGTTCAAGTAGCAATGATATAGTAATTGGTGTGGTATTTGAAGAGTACCCGCAAGAAATTGTGATTGATACTACCGTTTCTACAAATTTGAAAGAAGAATATTTGCTGAACAAGGATAATTTATTGGAAATTCGTAAAATTTTCCCAAATGGAGATGTAAAAAAAGTAAAGACATATATAAGAGCCTACCATCCATCAAATGAACAACTTAAAGATCTTCTCACTCTCAAAATTTCAGAATTAAAAGAGCGAGCAGAAAAGTTAGGAGTAGATCTGTCAGATGAAGATAAAAGAATTGCCTCAGTGATTAGAAAAAAAATACGAGATCATTTTAAAGAAGAAATTCAATTAGAGGAGTTTGAGATACCAATTGACGAAGAAGGTGCTAAGCTAATTTGGAATCAAATCAAAAATTATCTTCCATTATATGCTCTGTTTAAATCAGATAGACAAAATGTTGATCAAGATGCAGAAGTTCAAGATCCTATGAAAATAGCGATAAGAAAACTGCTAGGAAGGGAAGAAATTAGGACCAAGTTAGAAGAAATTAAAAACGAAGTAGAAAAAGAAATAGTTGAAATAGCAAACCGTACAATTAAGAAGTTAGAAGAAATGAATCCTGAAATAGCACAAGAATTAAAGCCTAAAATTCCCGAGCCAAAATGGGAGAGTGTATTTAAAGGGATAACAATCAGTAGTGATGAAGATATTCCTCTTAATAAAAGGGGGAGCGGAGTTCGCAGGTTAATTTTATTGAATTTTTTTAGAGCAGAGGCCGAAAAGAAAAAAGAAGAAAGAAATGTTCCGGATGTTGTCTATGCCTTTGAAGAACCTGAAACTTCTCAACACCCAGATTATCAAAAGAAATTAATTGAAGCCTTTTTGTCTTTGTCCAAAAGAGAAGATACCCAGATAATTTTAACAACTCACAGTCCTGGCATTGCCAGCTTATTGCCAATAGAAAGTCTAAGATTTTTATACAAAAATAATGATGGGAAAGTTGTTGTTGAGAAAGGATCCGATGAAGTTTTATATAAAATAGCCGAAAGTTTAGGTGTATTACCAACAGTTGATAAAGACAGAATTGAGCAACTTAAATTAGTTGTATGTGTCGAGGGCCCTACTGATGTAGAATTTTTTAAAAGACTTGGTAAAATAATAGATGATGAATTAAAAATTGATTTTGAAAATGATAAAAGAGTCGTCATAATACCATTGGGTGGGTCCACCCTAAAACATTGGGTTGATAATCATTATTTAAGAAAATTAGGTAAACCAGAAATTCATATTTATGATGGGGACAAAGAAGAAAACAGGAGAATGGTTGAAGAAATTAACAATCGTGGAGATGGAAGCAGAGGATTTGTTACTAATAAAAGAGAAATTGAGAATTATGTACATCCTAATATTGTAAAAGACATATTTAGTCTAAATGATGAAGAATTGATGAATTTAATAGATTTAACGAAATTTAATTGGGTTGAAGACTGGGATAAACTGGATATACCAAAGAAATTAATTAATATCTATAAAGAAAAAGGGTGGAGCATTAACGAAAATAAAGTAAAAGAAAAGATAGCTACTGAAGGGATCGAAAAAATGACATTGGAATTTTTCCATGAATTAAATGCTTACAAAGAAATCGAACAGTGGTTTAAAGCAATAAAAGAGGTAATTAGTTGAATATGCACACTACACATAACAAACAGATATCTGACTACTTGTCTTTAGCGCTATGTCCAAATTCTCACTATGCTCGGACTTCAGATATCCGCAAAACGTTAAGTGAAATGGCCAAGCCCGTCAAGATGGAGGTAATAAAAGATGGCTAATAAAAAATTCATTCCGGAATTACATGATATAGGGAAATTGGTTGATGATAGATTGAAAGATTGTATTGGTCTAAGAGGGTCACGCGGTAGAAAACATACATTCGCTACTTTCAATTTCCAAAAACTCTGTATCCCACAGCCAACTTCACCCTCTTGGTGGGGACAATACCACCATGAAAATTCAGAAGTAAATAAAGACATAAATCAATGGAATTTAACAGATTCTATTGGAAATTCAATTCCGACAGAAGAAAAATATCATCTTTTCTTACTAATCCTTGCTGATCATTTAGCCTCATCAGTTTCAAGAGCAACTCTGGAATTAGAAAAAGCACAAAGCCAACAAGCCGGAGTTTTAAAACTATGGAACAAGAATTTTTATCAACAAGAAGAAAAGAGAGGAAAGCATTGGGCAGCATTCAAGACCATTGATAATTTAAAAATCTTGTTCGATGAAATTGAAAATTGTAAATCTGGAGAGGAATTTCTAAATAAGTACAGGGACTCTCTCCTGCTAACTCCTGAGGATAAATCTGTTCCCAGAAATGTAACATCACTCTATACACATGTTGAGCTGGTGGGCAAGATCTACAGAGTTCTTGAGAAAAACACAAAGCTAATTACAGAACCAGACGGGTCTATCGCAATAGAATACAATGGTAAAAAAGTAAAAACAATAAAAGAAGCAGAGGGGGATAACTTTATTTATTATAAAGACAAGCAAGGGAAAGAGCATTATGGAAATAAAGGCAAATGGCAGGCGAGATTAGTTAAATGCTGGATAAAATTCCCACACTCCTTTGTTAGATTACAGGATATAAATCTGCTCAGAAAAAGAGAGGAACTTGTAAATTATATTGCAAGTCATTGCAAAGATGAGGTTATATTTGCAACTTCAGATTTCATCATTCTATTTCTTCCACCAAATCAAGAATTAAAGGAGATACTCAAACCTCTTCTTGACTGGGGCTTTTATATAGAAGCAGAGGAAATCCTAGCCGATTTGGGAATATTAAACTCTATACTGGATAGAAAAACTCTGCAAGCAAGGCAAACTAACGATCAAGCAAGATTAAGTGTTCTTACCAATAGGGATACTAAAGTATATAAGAGATATCTTACGCCTGAACTCCCAGAAGAAATACAACCTCCTATATGTGATATATGCCAGCAAAGGCAGGGCATAGAACGAATAAAAGAGAATGTAAGAGAGTGGATATGTGATAAATGTCAGGAAATAAGAAATCTGGGTGAGCCTTTTAGAGAATATACAACAGTGTGGGGAGAGGAAGGTGTTAAAGTCTGCTGGTTTAAGTTCTCTCTGGATCAAAACAAATTGGAAGATTGGTTACATAAAGCGTTTGAGGAATATGTTGATAGTTATAATTTCAGTAAAGCAAGTGTTTTAAAGGAAGAGTTCAGGCCTCTTGCTTTACAAGTAGATTTCAACAAAGACTATAAAGAAATGCTAAAAGAGTTCTGGAAGGAGTTTAGCAGAGTTGATGATATTAAAAAGCCGATTGCTGAATATGATGAGCTTGGAGTATTCAAATATTCCCCAGAATTAACAAAAATGGTTATTGAGAAGTTTCTAAATCTTTTTGAGCAGTATTTTCCAGATTGCATCACTGATGAGAAATCCCCCATAAGTTTATCGCTAAGCATCGCCAATATCAAATATCCCATAAGAGATCACTGGAGGTATTTTGAGGAAAATAACAAAAACTTCATTAATGTAAGGCACCATAGAGTATTTGATGAAAGATATACAAAGGATGAGTTGAAGATCATCATTGAAAAAGCCGTCAATGTGAAAACTTCAAGTTCGTTCTTGCACAAACTCGTTCAGTTAGAAGAGAATCTTCGATCCGAGATTCACATTGCCGTTGAGATATTTAACAATAGAAAGAAATATCCCGAAATTTACGAGATGCTTTCAAAAGGGATAAAGCCATCAAAATTCTTAAACCTATACAGACTTTTAAGAGGTGGCGAATATGAATAAAGGGTTACTGGAGATAAAACTTGAAATAGATTCCGTAATCATAGGAGAAAGAGTTAAAGGTGGTATATTCAGACCCTGCCAAGATACCATTCCTTCTTCCACTATTGAGGGTGCATTAAAACATTATTTGGGTGTTGAAATTCCTGCTGTTGGTTTTTTCGAAGAAAATACCTATGATTTTGATGAATTTACATACTCTGTTAAGGATAAATTTCTCAGTATTTCAAAGATGCCTATAATCACTATGTACCTAAAACCAAAAAATGATAAAATCAAAGCAAAAGTGTATATCCCTCTTCACAAAGGAAATAACTTGAAGGATAATCTAAAAAATATGGAATTCCAACTTGGCGCTCTGAAAAGCAAAGGATTTGGGAAATCAAAAATAGTTGAAGTAAAGGAAATAGAATCAGAAATAAAACAGGGAATCTTAAATGTTAAAGTGTTTGAAGAAGAGGCTAAAGATTTTGGAATTGAGGTAATATCTCCGATTTATGGGTTTCTATTTAAACCCGATAGTTTTTCAATAGGTGGAACGTACAAAAGGGCATTATTTCCCGGTAGTCTGGTCAAAGCCCCCAAAGTTCTATTAAAGGAGGTGACATATTATGACGAGTAAGATAGATGAGGTGTTTAAAAAGGTGTTGAATGACAGGGCCATATTCGATAGTCCGTATGACAGGAATAAAAGAGATAATATTCCTAAACTCTTTGAAGGAGATAGTTGGAAAGAATTGGGAAGGTTATTCAGTGAAGGGAGGAAAGACGAATTTATGAAGAAAATTGACAGTAGAATTAGGAAAATAGAGAAAATAGAGAATCAAGAGCAAAAAGCTAATGAATGGCGTCGTGACAGAATTAATGAGCTAAAGAAGCGAGCAGAGTGGTTAAAATCGGCATTTGATGGTAAACCCCATCTTTTAAAAGAATTGTTTGAAAATCTTGAATGGTATGGATTAGTGAAATGCAAATTACCAAAAAACATGGAAAATTATGGAAAGGTCATTGAAAGATATGATCTCTCAATAGTTGAACAATATTTCATGGGTAAAATAGAGCGCTCTCGTTATCCTCGAAATATAGCGTTAGAGAGAGTTCTTGAATATGTAAAGGAGCTTTACATGGCTGGAATCTCTCCCGAAGAGATAGCTTATTTTGTAAGAAAATTAAAGTCGCTAATAAAATATTGGGAGGTGATAGAATGAGAGAAAAAATAAGTATAAAGATTAACGAACAAGAAAAAGAATTTGAAATAAAAGAAGAAGGAAAAATGAAGATTTTGGAACTACCCATAAAAATAGAAGTTGCAAAAGAAAGCTTTCTACATATAGGTGCTGCACCTTCGCCATTAACGGAGAAAAAAGGCGCTGTATTCAAGGTGGATCGAACTCCAGTAATACCTGCAACCAGTTTTAAGGGCGCTCTAAGACATCAATTAGAATTACTATTCATAGAAAAGACTGATGAATTTGCTCAGCTATTTAACATACCTGGCAATGAGAAAGAATTGTTAAAGCCTTGCATTCCTTCCCCAAGACCTACAAAGGCTGAAAAAGAACTCATCAATTCTGGTAAGTATAGAAAGCAGCATTGTGAGATAAAAGTTGATGAAGATAAAGTGTCAATCCCTAAAGCTGATGGCAAAGAAGATGGCAAAGAAATAGGCATTTGTCCCGTATGCTATTTTATGGGTGCTGCGGGGCTTATGGGATTTCTTAGATTTAGCAACTTTCTTCCTGAGAGCGAGGGTAGTGTAATAGATCAAACAAATATAAGAATTGATAGAAAAACAGGAACTGCTGCTCATGGTGCAAAAGTTGAGGGGGAACAGGTAAAACCTGGAACTGTTTTCAAAGGCACTATTGGCATAGTAATATCCGAACCAATACTGGAAATGCAGGGGATACGGTTCGGTGATGCAAGAAAGATTGGCGATGTAGTAATTGATAAATGGTTAGAATACTGGGGGGAGGAAGAAGAGAAAACAGAAAGGATAAAAACTCTAATTGAGAAAGTTATTATTCCTGCAATAGAAAACATAAAATTATTAGGAGGGCAAAAAAGTAGAGGCGGTGGTAAGGTAAATGTTAAAGTTGAGGTATGATTTTAGCGGACTTGGGCACTCTGTGAGATTTTGCACCTTGCCCCTATCGAAGGGCTCTTAGCAGGTGCGTGTTCGACTTCGTTATCGCTTCATCCAGATTCCCTCTCTTACGGTCGGAAACTTCGGATACACTCCGGGTGTTAGGCGACATTGCTTACAGTAGAAGGAAGGCAAAATGGAAATCGTGAAATATACTATCGTGATAATAGGACAAAAATCAGAAACCGCCCATAAAAAAATTGAAATTTGAAAAGTGATACTTAAAATACGATGTGATCTTCAACATTCTACCTCCCGACATTCTGCGATCCACACACAAGTATATAAAAAAGGGAGCTCGCGCTCCCTTCAGATCTTTTGAACACCGTCTGCACTCTCTATCTCGTGGAAGGTGAGATCTATCCCGAAATGCTTCTTATAAGACTCCACCAGCTCTTCTTTTATCTTCCCAAAAGCCCCCTTCTTTGAAAG
>NZ_JAIHAP010000013.1:0-36604 GCF_020054775.1 Thermosipho sp. (in: thermotogales)
TCATTCCTCATAGGTAGATTCTAAACTACAAAGTTAGAATTTGACAAAAAAGGAATAAAAGAATTTGAAGTTTTCATTCCTCATAGGTAGATTCTAAACGAAATTGCATTCAGTTATAGCCTTGTTGATTCTACAGAGTTTTCATTCCTCATAGGTAGATTCTAAACTCTGGTGATAGAATCGTGGTAGTACTCAATGGTCATACGGTGCAGTTTTCATTCCTCATAGGTAGATTCTAAACAACCAAACAGACGAGTTGACAAACAAGGAGAGGGCCGAGAGTTTTCATTCCTCATAGGTAGATTCTAAACATTCTTTTCAAAAAATTATAGAATTGTATGAAAAATCAGAAGTTTTCATTCCTCATAGGTAGATTCTAAACAGTGATGAAAGATGGTAAATATTAAAAAAGTAAATTTTGAGTTTTCATTCCTCATAGGTAGATTCTAAACAAAAAGAGCTAAGGACGTGGGGGTTAAATTAACACTCCGTTTTCATTCCTCATAGGTAGATTCTAAACAAAAATGAAATTGTTAAAGGAAGGTATCAAAGAGTTTGGTTTTCATTCCTCATAGGTAGATTCTAAACCTTTGTTTTTAGATATGTTTCACATGAAGCAGGCGGTTATAGTCGTTTTCATTCCTCATAGGTAGATTCTAAACCGGCTTCAATTGAACCCGAGAAATCCGAAGGTATTACCGAAAAGTTTTCATTCCTCATAGGTAGATTCTAAACCAGAATTTGTCGGTGTTCAAATTGAAAACTTCTTAAAGAGTTTTCATTCCTCATAGGTAGATTCTAAACGGATATTATGACAAAGTTAGAAAGGGCAAAAAATATATTAGTTTTCATTCCTCATAGGTAGATTCTAAACCGAAACAAATGTCCTGAACTTATCTTAAACGATTTAGGAAAGTTTTCATTCCTCATAGGTAGATTCTAAACATGGTAAAGGTGTGTGGAAAAATATGGAAGAAGCTGTAATGTTTTCATTCCTCATAGGTAGATTCTAAACAAAAATAAGGAGGGAGAGTTATGAGTAAAATGGTATTAGTTTTCATTCCTCATAGGTAGATTCTAAACAATTAAATGATGTAGATTATTATGGTCACAATAGTTATAAAGTTTTCATTCCTCATAGGTAGATTCTAAACCCAAAAGAACCTTGGCGAAAAAAAGAAAAAAATAATTACGTTTTCATTCCTCATAGGTAGATTCTAAACGAAATAGAATGTACCGCGTTTGTAAAATCGAAGACGGTAGTTTTCATTCCTCATAGGTAGATTCTAAACGTCGTTTAGCAGGTTTAAAAGCCTGCTAAAATCAAAAAACTATAGTTTTCATTCCTCATAGGTAGATTCTAAACAAAAATAAAAAATGGGAGGGGATATTATGATGAGTGTTTTCATTCCTCATAGGTAGATTCTAAACGGGAGAATTATGATAAATGTGAAAAAAGCGAGTTTCGAATATGACCGTTTTCATTCCTCATAGGTAGATTCTAAACAGGTTTGTTAACGCATTGGATGTCACAGGGTTAATAGAAGAGTTTTCATTCCTCATAGGTAGATTCTAAACGTATTAAATTATGAATACGTTATAACGGAAGATGAATGTTTTCATTCCTCATAGGTAGATTCTAAACGAAAATGAGGTTACGCGCAAATGAGAAACAACTAATTTTGTTTTCATTCCTCATAGGTAGATTCTAAACGGGGGTAAAAGCATGTTGAAATTAAAAAAAGTTGAATACTGGTTTTCATTCCTCATAGGTAGATTCTAAACGAATATACCATCACTGAGTAGGGCTTCCTTTTTTGGAAGTTTTCATTCCTCATAGGTAGATTCTAAACAATACCAGATTTTAAGTCTAAGTAAAATAGTATTTGTCGGTATTGGTTTTCATTCCTCATAGGTAGATTCTAAACAGAGACTTATGGTTGAGATTTGATAGTGGGTTATTAGAGTTTTCATTCCTCATAGGTAGATTCTAAACATGAAATTTTCATGAACAATTTTTCGGTCAAAAAAAGTGAGTTTTCATTCCTCATAGGTAGATTCTAAACACAAACTATGCTACAACTGTGGAGAAAGTTAGTAAGGTTTTCATTCCTCATAGGTAGATTCTAAACCCTATAACTATTCTCATAAATAAATATAACAAGAAAAAGTAACAAAACCTTTGAGCGGAAGTAAACGGTAAGTTAAATCTAGAATTTATGAGCTTTTATTTAATTTTATCTTCGAAAACATCCCCTTGAAATTTGTCTAATTTTAGTCCGTTAACATAAATGTTACATCTATTATATTATAGAAAAAGTAAAAATAAGCTTTTTTTGAATCTGGTTAAAAGTATGTTAAAAAGATTTTCTTTCATAGAATTACTTCAACACTTTTTTATAGTTAAATTTAAATTTCTTTTTAGTTAATTTTTTTATCTTATTTTCAAACAACTACAAAAGTGAATACACCCGAGTCAATATAAAAAATTATCTATCAATTAATCTAATCATCTTATGATAATTTGTTAGTCTTTCTACTAACATTGCAAACTGCTGTCTTAGTAATATATATGTCATCTGTTATTTTATTACCTTCTTATTAATCTTCTGTTTTAACTTTTCTATATACCGTTCTTTTATCAACATTTTTCTATATATTAATCTATTTATTTTTCTTCTCATACAATTCTTACCTTCTAGATTTTAAATACACATTTATCTTTTCTTTGATTTTCAATAAATCCCACTACTAGTATCCTTTTAATTAGCAGAACAAAAACTTTGGTAGTAATTTTTTTAAAAAACAAATAAAAAATATAATTTGGTTTTAATGGCTAACTTTAAAACACAAATTAAAAACATTAATATTATCAAATGAATTGTTATTACATAATTTTCAAGCCATTCAAGGTAAATTCATATTTCTTAAAAAATAATCATCTAATTGAATTTAAAAATACCCCATCCTCTTCACTCTGGATGGGGTACATCGATAAAATACTTTGTTATTTTAATAAAAAGAAATCATTAACCAATAGAAACTATCTCTACTTCAAATATCAAGTTTTTCCCTGCAAGTGGATGATTTGCATCTAAATAAGCCATGTCATTTTTTATATCACTTACTCTAACAATAAAGCCACTACCATCTGGTTGATGAACTTCCAACAAATGATCCACCGCAACATCTTCTGGAAGCTTTGACTTTTCAACTGGAAAAACAAGATCTTCTCTATAAGGCCCATATGCCTTTTCAAATGGAACATTTATTGTCTTTTTTTCTCCAACTTCCATACCCATCAAACCTTCTTCAAAACCTGGAATAACTTGGTTCATACCAACTACAAATTCTAATGGCTCTTTTCCAACTGAACTGTCAAAAACTTCTCCGTCCTCAAATTTTCCCACATAATGGACTTTAACTTTGTCTCCACTTTTAATACCCATGAATATCACCTCACAAAATTTAATACAATTCCATTATACACCAAATAGAAAAAAACACAAATTCAATCTTTTATCTTAAAAAACAAACTCATCAAAAGTAGAATTATTCCTAAAATTGATACTGATTGTCCAACACCAAATTTATCTGCAAAAAAACCCAAAACTATCGAGAAAACTGCCGTCAGTAATGTTGTAGCTTGTGATTCAACTGACAAAACTGAGGCAAGAGCATCAGATTCAACATTGTCTCCTACATATGAAACTGCAATTGGACGTCTTAAATTCTCAAGTATGTACAAAACAATGAAGATCAAAATAGAAACTATATAGAAATTAAAAATATAGCTTACTCCCGCAAAAATTACCGATAATGCACCTACAAATAATGTCAAATTTAAAGCAAATGAAGAACTTTTCTTTCCAATCTTCCATGAATTCTTAGATGCATATGAAGTTAAAAGGTAAAGAAAAAAGTATACAATACCAATTACAATGGAAGATCTCTTTTTATCATCTAACCACACAAATATTGGAATTGACAATGCAAATGATTCCAAAATAGGTTGCAAATAATCCTTTAAACTTTTAAAAATAGCAGAATAGCTTGATGTATTTAAAAGTATTTTTAAAACCCTCCAGCTTGCAACAGCATCTATAAAGTCTTTTAAAGTTTGTTTTTTTGTCTTTTTTACCTCAGCTTTATCAAGTTCATTAGGATAAGTTGCAAGATTAATTAAATTTAATATATACGGAAGAATTGCAATAAAAAATACTGTTCTATAGTTTCCGCTTACAAAAACTATAGATGCAGCAATCAATGAATTAAGTGCTGAGCCAAGCTGCGAGGCCGCTCTTGTCGCTCCATAATATTGAACCTTTAAATTTTCCATACCATTAATTTTTAAATACTGAAAAATCATTGCCTTGTGTGTACCGGTTCTAAAAGCTTCTCCAAAAGAAAAAAATATCATTGCAAGTATGTACAAATAAAACGATCTTGAAAAATAAAAAATCAAAAAGGAGATAATATAGGATATCATAGAAAAAAGCATAGATTTTTTTCGCCCATACAAATCTGCAATTACACCTGTTGGAATTTCTAAAATGTTGGTTGCAATGCTTTTAATTGAGTAAAGAATTCCAATTTGAAGATAGCTAAGGCCGGAAGAAAGGAAGAACAAAATTAAAAAAGGCTCAAAAAAACGTAAATTTTTCAGAAAGCCATACATTTGAAATTTTCTAAATTGCTTATCTTTCTTTATCATCTACATGCACCTCGCAAAATATTGGGTCATAATCCAAACCTAATTTCTTTGCAAATGCTCTACAACCACCAAAGCAATTGCTAAAATGAGTACACCCCTTACAATTTGAAATTAATATATCCGGGTTATAACTTTCCCAAATTTGCTTAAATGGCTTTTCCTTTAAATTTCCCATATAATATTCTTTATCATATCTAAAATGACCACAAGGAACAACCGTTCCATCTACTAAAACAGATGCATGCTCTCTACCTGCGGTACACAACCCTCCAGAAATATTCTCTTCAACATAAAACTTTAATTTATTTTCATACTTTTTAATTACTTTTCTAACGTGCTCAACTTCTTTTTTAGTTGGCAAAAGAAGATCTTTATAAAGTTCTCCTCTGCCTACAGGGACAAATCTATCTACATAAAGTGAAACATTATGTTCCATCGCAAATTTAACCATCTCTTCAAAATGCTCATAATTTACCTTATTTACAACATGCAATACCGTAACATCAAACCCTTCTTCAAGAAAATTAAGGAATCCTCTATATGTTTTTTCAAATGCCCCAGGTCCTCTAACAAAATCGTGAATTTCTGGTGTATGTCCATCAAATGAAATTCCTACCTTTAACTGTGGATAAACTTCCTTAATCCTTTTGACAATTTCTTTGCTTGCAAGTGAAGCATTAGTATTTAACATAACATCGAGTCCAATACTTGCAGCATAAGAAATAATGTCAATAATATCCTGCCTTATTAAAGGCTCCCCACCAATTAGATCAACAATTTCAACATTTGCATCTTTTAAATCATGTAAAACCTTTTCCACCTCATCAAAAGAAAGCTCATTAGAAGACTTTTTCCCTGCATTACAATAGCAGTGTTTGCATGAATAATTACAAGCAGTCGTGAGTTCAAACTCGATTATCTTTGGATACCGCATATCTCTCCCCCTTTTCTTAAGTTTTTACCTATATTAGTATATACCATATTCTTTAAAATTGTGATAAAATCTTGTTAGAAAACAAGAAGGAGGGATACAGTGAACACTAAAGATTTGTTACTAAAGCTATCATCAATTCATGGACCATCAGGACATGAGTACAAGGCAACAAAAGAAATTGAAAATATTATGAAAGATTTAGTAGATGAATGTCATTATACAAAAGTTGGAAGTTTAGTTTGTGTAAAAAAAGGGGAAGGCAAAGGTAAAATTGGCCTTCTTGCACACGTTGACCAACTTGGTTTTGTAATTTCAAAAGTAACAGATGATGGTTTTGCATATGTTTCTGGTATAGGTGGTTGGGATCCTAAAACCGTAATTGGTCAAAGGGCAAAAATCTATTCAAAAAATAGAGAATTCTACGGAGTTTTTGGATTTTTAGCACCACACCTTCAAAAGGCTGAAGATAGAAAAAAAATACCAACTTTTAATTATTTGTTCCTTGATATCAGTATGAATGAAAATTGGAAAGAAATTCAAGTTGGAGATATTGTAATGTTAGATGAAATTGAAGGATTTGAAAAAAACAACTTAGTATACGCACCTGCACTTGACAATAGAGCAAGTTGTGTTTCGCTAATTAAAACTGCTGAAATCCTTAAAAAATTAAAACATCAATTTGACGTATACTTTATTTTCTCAACTCAAGAAGAAATAGGTGGTCCAGGTGCTCCTACAGCGGCATATTTTGCAGACCTTGACTATGCATTTGTTATAGACGTCACACATGGAGATGAAACAATCCCTGGATTTAGAAAAATAGAAATTAATAAGGGACCTGTTGTAGCTGTTGGACCTGTTGTAGACAAAGAATTTAACGAAAAAGTACAAAATGTATCAAGTCAATATAACATAAAGATACAATACGAGCCTATTCCAAGAAGAAGTGGTACTGATACAGACGCAGTCCAACTTGTAAAGACAGGGATAAAAACTCAATTGATATCAATTCCATTAAAGTACATGCACACACCATATGAAAAGGTCCATGTAAATGACGTTGAAAATACAGCAAAGCTTATGGCATTCACCATTTCAGAATTGGAGGTGCAATAAATGTATTTAAAAGAACTTTCTGAAATAAATGGAGTCTCAGGAAATGAAAAAAAAGTAAGAGACTTTATCATAGAAAAGATAAAAGATAAAGTTGATAAATTTTGGGTAGATAGAATGGGAAATTTAATTGCCTTCAAGAAAGGAAATGGTAAGGCAAAAGTTGTTTTGGATGCACACATGGACGAAGTTGGCTTCATGATTACAAATATTGAAGAAGACGGATCACTTTCTTTCATGCCAGTTGGAGGTGTAGATCCAAGGGTAGTAATCGGCAAAAAAGTCATTATTAACGATGAAATAATAGGGGTTATTGGCTTTAAAGCAATTCACTTACAAGATGATCCATACAAAGCTCCTGAATTTTCACAATTAAAAATTGATGCAGGATTTTCTTCAAAGGCTGAAGCAGAAAAAAAGGTTAAAATAGGTGTTTACGTTGCATTTACAACAAAATATAAAGAAATTGGCAACTTTGCAACTGGTAAAGCATTTGACGATAGAGGCGGATGTAGCATTTTAATAGATTTAATTGAAAGTAATGTAAAAAGTGACTATGACCTCTATTTTGTATTTAGTGTGCAAGAAGAAACGGGCCTTCGTGGTGCAGCAGTTGTTAGCGAACAAATAAAACCAGATTTTGCAATTGCACTTGAAACAACTACAGCTGGTGATAATCCTGAATTAGATAAATCTCAATGGGCAACTCATATTGGTGATGGACCCGCTTTGACATTCTTACATTCAGGCTATGTTATTGACAAAGACTTATTCGATGCACTCGTTGATACTGCAAAGAAAAATAACATTCCATTTCAGTATAAAAGAAGAACTGCTGGTGGAACAAATGCTGCAAGGTATGCAAGAAGTACATACGGTGTTCCTGCTGCAGTAATTTCAATTCCTTCAAGATACATTCACAGCCCTATAATAGTAATAAGCCTTGATGATTATAAAAACAGTGTTTTACTAGTTAAAAAATTCCTTGAAAGTGCTCCAGTAGTAAAATAAACCCTAAATTATGCAATAAAAACATGACCCTGAAAAATTCAGGGTCATGTTTTCTTTTTCTAAAAGACTACTTTACATTTGGAATTAAAACTTTCAAAATCTCTTCATTCTTAATTCTTATATAACCTTCACTCAATTCCTTTAGCGCAATACTTACATAGTTGTTATCCCAAGTTTCAACATAAGGTTTTGCAAATTCCTTTAAATTTTCTGCACGTTTTGCCGCTGCAATTGGAATAGCAAATTTGTAGGGAATCTTCTTTAGTAGTTCATCGTAGTTAATTACCGGTCTCACTTTCACTCACCCCTTTAAAAAGCCGTTTTATCAATTCTTCGTCTAAAATTCTCCTTGTTCTGTACGATTCTGCAATAACTATAGATTTCATTGCAAGTATAGACTTTTCAAGATCACTATTTACTATTAAATAATCAAATTCAACAATCTTTGACATTTCCCACTTTGCATTTTCAAGCCTTTTTAGCATCGACTGGCTATTTTCAGTTCCTCTTTTTAAAAGCCTCTCCTTCAAAACTTCATAACTTGGTGGTGCAACAAAGATAAATACTGCATCATCAAAATTTCTCTTTACCTGCAACGCTCCTTGTACATCTATATCTAATATTATTCTATTACCTTTTTCAATATTTTCAAGTACAAATTTTTTTGGCGTTCCATACAAATTTCCATGCACTTCCGCCCATTCTAAAAATTCGCCTTTTTCTCTCATTTCAATAAACTTATCTCTACTTACAAAAAAATAATCTACACCATCAACTTCTCCTGGACGTGGTGGGCGTGTAGTACATGAAACAGAAAAAACTATATTCTCTAGTTTATTCATAAGGGCACTAATAATACTTGTTTTTCCAACTCCTGATGGTCCACTAACTACAAATAAAGTCCCCTTCATATTATCCCTTTCTTCTAATTTTGTCAAGTTGTTCTTCTATTTCAAAGAATGATTGCATAAACCTTTGGGCAATAGTTTCTGGCTGAATTGCACTTAAAATTATATGGTTACTATCGGAAATTAGGATAGCTCTTGTTTTTCTCCCGTATGTTGCATCAATAAGCTTTCCTTCTTCCTTTGCATCCTCTTTTAGTCTTTTAAGTGGTGCACTTTCAGGATTAACAATTGCTACAATCCTGTCACCTGCAATTACATTTCCAAAACCAATATTAATTAAACCAAACATAAAATACACCTCCCAAATTATTCAACGTTTTGAATTTGCTCTTTCAATTGTGAATTAATATATTTGCCCTCAAGGGCTAAATTGCTAATTTCAAGCATTCTACTTTTAGAAAGTATCGTATTAAATTCTCTGTGAACTTCTTGTGTTAGAAAATTAAATAACATTCCAACTGGCTCATCCTTTAATAAAAGCTCTTTCATCCTATCTATATGACTTTTTAATCTTTCTATTTCTTCCCTTATATCTGCTTTATCTGCTATTAAAGCTACCGCTGTTTCAAATTGGTTTGTATCCATCTCAACATTTTCAGGTAAAATTTCTTCAACACTTTCTCTCAATTTCTTTGCAATTTCTTCTTTCATATTACTCGCTACTTTTTCTATATTTAATGTAATCTCTTCTATTTTATTCACCATATTTTCTATATCTTTACATATCTTTTGACCTTCCTTTTTTCTTTCCTCAACTAACATCTCTAAAGACGATGATAAAACTTCTTTTGTAAAATTCCACAATTCTTCAACCACTTCATCTTCTATATCTCCACGAAAAATTTCTCTAAAATTCAATAAATCACCCAAAACTATCGAATTTTGTATTCCAAGACTTTCTCTTACACCTTCTAATGTATCATAGTACGATTTTGCCATAACATAATCAATCGAAAGATTTACCGGTGTTAAAAACTTAACATTTATTCTTAAATTAACCTTTCCACGGGTCAAAAAACTTGAAATTATCTTAGTAATTTCAATTTCTTTTGAAGATAAATAGTAAGGAAGGGATACATTAATATCTAATCCCTTTGAATTGAGACTTTTTACTTCACAACTTACTCTAAATTTTTCTGAAAACTTTTCCACTTTGGCATAGCCAGTCATACTTTTTAGCAAATTAATCACTCCTATTAACAATTATACACGATTTTTTAATTTTTTCAAAACTTTTTTCCCATTTTCAACTTGTTTTATCTTAATTAAAAAGACGGGACCCAAAGGGTCCCATAATGAGGGCTTTATCTCATCCGCCTACTGCTTGTTAGCTTCCTGCATTCCTCTTTCAATAGCTTTAATATTAATATCTATAAGGTCTGCTTTTTTTCCAGTTAATTTTTGCTCAAGTGCTTTTATTACACTTTCTTTTGAAACTATATTTGTAGCCCCAATTACTGCTCCAAGCATTACCATGTTTGCTACTTTTAAATTTCCAAGTTCATCTGCTATTTCATTACAATTTATTTTGTAAATATTTATTCCATCTTTTCTTTCAGGTTCTCTGTCTATAACCGATTCGTTTAAGAACAAGTATCCTCCATCAGTTACAAAGCTTTGAAATTTAAGCATTGAAGGAATATTCATAGCTACTACAACTTCTGCTTTATCTACCACTGGTGATGCAACTTCTTTGTCTTCAACTACAACGGTACAATTTGCAGTTCCGCCGCGCATTTCTGGACCGTACGATGGCATCCAAGTTACACTCTTTCCCTCAATCATTCCTGCATAAGCAAGGATTTGTCCCATAAGCATTACACCTTGACCACCAAATCCTGCAAATACAAATCTCATTTCTCATCACCAACCTTATCCACAAATACACCCAATGGATATTCAGGAATCATATTTTCTTCAAGCCATTTATTTGCAGATACAGGATCAATTCCCCAGTTTGTTGGACATGTTGATAATACTTCAACCATTCCAAATCCTATTCCCTTTACCTGTGCTAAAAATGCTTTTTTGATTGCCTTTTTAGTTTTTTCTACGTCTTGAGGTGTATTTACCTTTGTTCTTGCAAGATATGCTACTCCCCTTGCTTCTTTTAAGAATTCGCACATATGCATTGGATAACCATCATTTTCTGCTTTTCTTCCATATGGTGTTGTTGTTGACTTCATACCTAAAAGCGTTGTTGGAGCCATTTGACCACCAGTCATTCCATAAATTGCGTTATTAACAAAAATTGTAGTAATCTTTTCTCCTCTATTTGCAGCATGCATAATCTCTGCTGTACCAATTGCTGCCAAGTCTCCGTCACCTTGATATGTAAATACATATAAATCTGGTCTTGCTCTTTTCATACCTGTAGCAACTGCCGGAGCTCTACCGTGTGGTGCTATTGTTCCATCCATGTTAAAAAATTGGTACGCAAAAACAGAACAACCTATTGGAGATACAACCAATGTTTTTTCCCTAATTCCAAGTTCATCGATAACTTCTGCTATTAATCTATGAATAATTCCATGGTGACATCCAGGACAATATGTAAATTCCTTTCCAGTTAATGATTCAGGCATTTTATATAAAACTTTTCTCATTAAATTCACCTCCCAATTTCCTTTTTCAATGCATCATAAATCTCATTAGGTGTTGGAACTACTCCACCCATTCTTGAATAGAACTTAATTGGCTTTTTACCTTTTACAGCTAGTTTTACATCCTCAAGCATTTGACCCATATTCATTTCTACGTCAAAGAACATTTCTACCTTATCTGCTAGTTTTTCAAGTGGCTCATATGGATATGGCCATACTGTAATTGGTCTAAATAAACCTACTTTTATTCCGTCTTCCCTAGCCATGTCAACAACACTCTTTGCAATTCTAGCTACAGTCCCAAATGCTGTTATTACAATGTCTGCATCTTCAGTTCTATATTCTTCCCATCTCACTTCATTCTTTTCAATTTCTTTGTATAATTCAACTAATTCCAAGTTCATTTTCTCAAGATTGTAAGGATCTATATCAAATGAAGTAACTATATGAGGCTCTCTTCCCTTTGCACCTATTAATGCCCAATCACTATGATCAGGTAAAGTAGAAAGATCTCTAAATTCTGGGAATTCAACTGGTTCCATCATCTGTCCCAACATACCATCTGCAAGAATAAGAGCAGGTGTTCTGTATTTGTCAGACAAGTCGAATGCTAGAACTGTAAGGTCAACAGCTTCCTGAACAGTTGATGGTGCAAGTACAATTAATCTATAATCTCCATGTCCACCACCTTTTGTTGCTTGCCAATAATCCCCTTGTGCTGGTTGAATATCACCAAGTCCAGGTCCACCACGTACAACATTTACAAATACTGCTGGAAGTTTTGCACATGCCATATAGGAAACGCCTTCCATCATCAAACTGAAACCTGGTGATGAAGTAGATGTCATAACCCTTTTACCGGTACATGCTGCACCGTATAACATATTAACAGTTGCAACTTCACTTTCAGTTTGTAAAAAAACTCCTCCAACTTCTGGCAATCTCTTTGACATATATTCTGGAAGCTCACTCTGAGGAGTTATAGGATATCCAAAGAAATGTCTACAACCTGCTCTTATAGCGGCTTCGCCAATTGCTTCCGTTCCTTTAACCATTACTTTTGCCATACTTTTTCCCTCCTCACTCTTCCCTATATACTGTTATACAAACATCAGGGCACATTCTATAACAAAATCCACAAGCAATACATTTTTCTAAATGTTTTGGTTCGGCAGGATGATAACCTTTTGAATTGAAAGAATCAGAAAATTCTATAACTTTCATTGGACAAGCATTAATACATAATCCGCAACCTTTACATCTTTCCTGATCGATTTCAATATATCCTTTTACCTTAGGCATTTTCACAACCTCCTTAAAAATCCATTTTCATGAACCTTTTTAACCTAAATTTTGGAAACTCTGTTTCAAAATCTTCTAAAAAGTCTGGTATGACTGTGTACTTCACCGGTACTTCCAATACTTGAGAAGCTTCTTTTAATATTCTTTCACCTTCTAAAATTACTTCTTTTGTTGTCTCTGAAGATAAATTGGAATTATTAATCAAATAATCAATTTTTATCTTGGCTACCTCGGTTAATTGTTTGTAAGTCTTTACAATTCCATCAACTGTTGATGTAAATGGCCTTCTTGTATTAACAACCATATAAATTTCTGTGTCTTTCAAATGTGGTTTTAAATAACCCACAACAACTATACCATTTTCCTCTCCACCAACATCCAACACCGTCTTATACTGAGGATTGTTCAAATAACCTGCTACCGCACCAGTAACTATTGGTAAATCTGCATGCTTTAAAGCACCTGGAGGTGTTACTACCTTAATTCCTTCTGCTTCAAGCTCATCAATTGCATCTCTTGTTCTAAAATATGGAGAAATAATATCCACATCTGCAATCGCAACATTTTCATGCACATTCTTTAACATTAACGCATAATTTATTGCAACTTCCGTCTTACCACTACCAAATAAACCTACAAAAACAAAATTTTTAGCCACGCATTTGCACCTCTTCCTTATAGCTTCTTGCTTTTTCTTCTCCCCTTAAAACCCTAAGTGCACCCATTGCAAGCGCTTTTTCTTCATCTCCACCTGGGTAAACAATTACTTTAGCAATAAAGCTAGTATATTCTTTTAACCATTTGACCATGTAATTTTCATCGTATGCAAGTCCACCAGTCAAAACTATTGCATCAACTTCTCCTTTTAAGGCTGCTGCCATTTTTCCAATCCATTTTGCAATTTGATATGCCATTGCTTTGTAAACAAGTTCTGCCTTTTTATCGCCATTTGATATCATTTCCTGTACCTTCATTGCATCATTGGTACCAAGGTATGCCACAAGTCCACCTTTTCCTTTTATTCTCTTTTTTATAAAATCATAATCGTACTTTCCTGAATAACACAAATCAATCAATTGAGTTAGTGGAAGTGTACCACTTCTTTCAGGAGTAAATGGTCCATCACCATCGAGTGCATTGTTTACATCAATAACTTTTCCATTTCTGTGAGCACCTATTGAAATACCTCCACCCATATGAACAACAATAAGGTTTGTTTCTTCATATTTTTTCCCAAGCTCTTCGGCTGCTCTTCTTGCAACAGCCTTTTGATTTAAAGCATGGAAAATTGATTTTCTTTCAAACATTGGATGCCCGGAAATTTTTGCAATCTTATCCATTTCGTCCACAACAACTGGATCAACAATATATGCAGGAATATTATATTTATTTGAAATTTCAAAAGCTATTACTGCTCCAAGATTTGATGCATGTTCCCCATATTTTGCTTGTTTTAATTCCTCAACCATCAACTCATCAACTAAATAAGTTCCACTTGGAATAGGTCTTACAAGACCGCCACGACCAACAACTGCATTAAAGTCTTTGTATTCAAATCCAAGTGTTTTTAAAAAATCTTCAATCACATTCACCCTAAATTCATATTGATCTATTAATCTTTTAAATTGTGAAAGTTCCTCAGGGGTATGTCTTAAGGTTTTGGAAGCAACTTGTTTTTCATCTTCAAAAATTGCTAATTTTGTACTGGTTGAACCTGGATTTATAACTAATATTCTATACATTAAGATCACCTGCCAAAAGGGTTGTAAGAGCAAGGGAAAGTAACTTTGTTTCATCGGAATCTGCTCTTGAAGTTAATGCAACTGGAACTTTTGCTCCAACTATTGCAGATGCAACCTTTGCTCCACCCAAAAATACCATTGATTTATAGAAAATATTTCCTGCTTCTATATCTGGCATGATTAAAACATCTGCATCACCAGCAACATCACTTACAATTCCTTTATGCTCTGCTGCTTCTTTTGAAACTGCATTATCCAAAGCAAAAGGTCCATCTACAATACAACCTTTGATTTGTCCTCTCTTATTCATTTGCGAAAGAATAGCTGCTTCAATTGTTGCTGGCATTTTTGGATTGACTATTTCAACAGCACCTAAGATAGCAACCTTAGGAGTTTCAACACCAACGGCTTTCTTTGCCACAAAAACTGCATTATTTATAAGGTCAACTTTCTGTTCTAAAGTTGGAGCAATTGTCATTCCTGCATCAGAAACGACCAAAAGTTTATGATACAAAGGAGTTTCAAAAATACTAACTAACGATAATGTTTTTCCGGTTCTAAGACCATATTCCTCTTTTAAAACAACTCTCATCAAATCTCCAGTTTTGATCTTTCCCTTCATTACAAAATCTGCCTGTTTTTCTACAACTAATTTTACAGCTTTTTCTGCAGCATCATTGTAATCCTTTGCATCCACCAGGTTATATTCGCTTAAGTCTATATTGTTTTCATTTGCTAACTTTTTAGTCTTTTCTACATCACCAACGAGTATTGCATTTATTATTCCTTCTTTTTTTGCTTTATCAATTGCTTTAAGAACAACTTCGTCTTCACTTGCTGCAACCGCAACGGTTTTTGGTCCATACTTTTTAGCTTTTTCTAAAATTTCATTTAATTTTTTCATTTTTTCTCACCCCATATCTTTGCCTCTTCCTCACCTTTTAAAACTCTTAAAGCTCCCTTTGCTAAAGCTTCCATTTCAAATTCTCCGGGTACAGAAAAGACAGGAGCAAATTTAAATACATAAGATTTTATCTTTTCCACAACTTCTACATTATTTGCAATTCCACCTGTTATGACAATTGCATCAACTTTTCCTTTTAAAACTGCACACATTCCACCGATTTCTTTTGCAATTTGGTATACCATTGCATCTATAATGAATTTTTCTTCTTCAGTCCCTTCTTCCATGACCTTTTTTACATCATTTGTTCCCAGATAAGCTACAACTCCACCTTTTCCTATAAACATCTTTTTTAACTCTTCTTTTGTATATTTTCCTGAAAAGCATAATTTTGCCACATCACCAACTGGAAGTTCTCCTGTTCTTTCTGGACTAAATGGACCTTCATCATTTGCATTATTTACATCTATCATTCTACCCTTTTCATGAGCTGTTACGGATATTCCTCCACCAAGATGAGCTACAACCATATTTAATTCTTCATATCTTTTTCCTAGTTGATTCGCAACTTCTCTTGCTACTGCCTTTATATTCAACGCATGTGCAAGACTAAGTCTTTCTATCTCAGGAATCCCAGACAGTCTAGCTTCATCAATCATTTCATCAACTGAAACTGGGTCAGTTATATAAACAGGAATCTTTCCACCAGATAGTGAATATCCAATTACAGCTGCAAGATTAGATGCATGTTTTACCCTGGTTTTATTTTTTAAATAATCAACCATTTCTTCATTTACTATGTATGTCCCACTTTCAAGTGGTGGTAAAATTCCGCCTCTACATGCTATTGCATCAAAATCTTCTAATTTGTAGCCATTAGATTCCACAAATTTTAAAATTGCTTCTTTTCTAAAATCTTCTTGTTCCATCAAATCATTGAACCTCTCAAGTTCTTCTACATCATGTCTCAAAGTCTCCTGAACTTTTTTTACATCATCTTCAAAAATTGCTACCTTCGTACTTGTAGAGCCAGGGTTAATAACTAAAATCAACACTATATCAACCCCTTACTCTTTCCATACCCAACAATTACATCTTTTAATCTTTTAACACCTTCTATTATCTTTTCATGCGGTGGCAAACAGAATGAAAGCCTCATTGAACTTGAAACGCTGTCATCTGGAGTAAATGCTTGACCTGGGATATAAAATACTAATCTTTTCTTTGCAATTTCAAACATTTCAAGAGTATCAAAACCTTCAGGCAAGGTAACCCAAGTAAACAAACCACCTGATGGATAAATCCATTTAATACCATTAATTTCTGAAAAGTTTTCTTCAAATGCCTTCATCATTGTATCTTTCTTTGATTTATAAAGCTTTAGTGTTGGTGTAATTTGTTCAATCAAATCGTATCTTTCAAGGTATCTTGCTGCAATTCTTTGTGTTAAAGCTGGGCTACACAAATCTGTACCTTGTTTTGCAAGAACAAATTTTCTAACTAGCTCTTTTTCACCAATAACTGCACCTATTCTAAGCCCAGGAGCAAGTATCTTACTAAAAGTATTAAGAAGAATAACTCTTTCTTTTCCTGCAAGTTTAAATAATGATGGAAGATGCTCTCCCTCAAATCTGAGCAATCCATATGGATCGTCTTCTAATATTAACAAGTCATATTTTTCAGCAAGTTCTATTATTCTCTTTCTCTTTTCCAATGAAAGTGTTGCACCAGCGGGGTTGTGGAAGTTTGGAATTACATAAATAAACTTTACTTTCTTTATCTGCCCTTTCTCATCGAGTTCTTTTAATTTCTTTTCTAAAACATCTACATTCATTCCATCATCTTCAATAGGTACCGAAACAAAATTTGCAAATCTCATTCTAAATGCACTTGCAGCTCCAAGATAAAATGGATTTTCAACAATAGCTATGCTTTCTTCATCTAAAAATACCTTTCCAGCAAGCTCAAGTGCCTGCTGTGAACCAGTTGTAAACATAATATTTGATTCATCAAGTCCACTAATTCCAAATAATTTTTCCAACAATCTCAACATTTGCTTTGCAAGTTCTGGATCACCTTCGGTTGTACTATATTGAAGCACGTAGCCATATTCATTTTCTATAACTTCGGATGCAATTTTGGAAAGTTCGTGTCTTGGGAAGGTTTCCGGGTCTGGAACTCCACCTCCAAAGGAAATAGCTCCTTCAACACTTGCGTACTTTAAGAGTTCTCTTATCAAGGAGGAGCGAAGGTTGTTACCTAATTTCGAATACTTTGAACTATAATCCATAGTTTCACCTCCAAATATATGTATCTTATCTCTCATTGTTTGCAATTTTTTGCATGCAAAATTTTGCATTTTTTAACAATTGAAATAATTCTATAATAAGTGTACAATAGAAATACAAAATAGTAAAACTCTAAATAAGCAAGTTTTCCTTCAAAATCAGCAATTTTCTCTAGTTTATTGAAAAATACTAACAATAAACTCCATTTACAATTCATTTATTTAATTTAAAATTGTAAGTGGTAACTACAAAAAAACTAGGAGGTGTTATCAAATGATCAAAAAGAATTATCTTTTGGCTCCTGGGCCAACTCCAGTCCCATCTGAGATTTTACTAGAAGGCGCTCGTGAAACCATTCACCACAGAACTCCACAATTTGTAAAAATATTAGAAGAAACTTTGAATGAGTTAAAATATCTCTTTCAAACAGAACATAGAGTTTACACACTCCTTTCTTCTGGAACCGGTGCTTTAGAAGCTGCTGTAACAAACCTTTTAAACCCCGGAGACAAAGCAATTATTGTCGAAGCAGGTAAATTTGGAGAAAGATGGAGAGAAATTGCAGAAAGATTTAATGTAAACATTGTATCCATTAAATTGGAATGGGGAGAGGCTGTTACACCAGAACAAATTAAAGAAGCTATTGAAAAACATCCAGATGCAAAAGCTGTATTTACAACATATAGTGAAACATCAACTGGTACAGTTATTGATCTTGAAGGTATCGCAAAAGTTACAAGAGATACAGATGTGGTTCTCGTAACTGATGCTGTTAGTGCACTTCTTGCAGAACCATTAAAGATGGACGAATGGGGAGTAGACGTTGTTGTAAGTGGTTCTCAAAAAGGCGTTATGCTTCCTCCAGGCCTTTCATTTATTGCATTAAATGATAAGGCATGGAAATTAGTAGAAAATTGCAAAAATTCTAATTACTACTTTAACCTCAAAGCATACGCAAAAAAATATCCAGACAATCCATGGACTCCAGGTGTTAACTTAATATACATGTTAAGAAAAGCAATTCAAATGGTTAAAGAAGAAGGAATCGAAAATGTTTGGGAAAGACACAGAATACTTGCAGACGCAACAAGAGCTGCAGTAAAAGCTATGGGGTTAGAACTCTTCTCCAAACGCCCAGGAAACGTTGCTACTGCAGTCAAAGTTCCTGAAGGTGTAGATGGAAATAAATTAACAAAAATAATGAGAGATAAATATGGTGTAACAATTGCAGGTGGGCAAGAACACGTAAAAGGTAAAATCTTTAGAATTTCAACACTCGGTTATTTGAGCATTTTTGACACAATTGTTGGTATCTCTGCACTTGAGTTTGTTTTGAATGAACTTGGATACAAAGTAGAATTTGGTACTGGAGTCAAGGCAGCTCAAGAGGTTCTCTTCAAGGAGGTAAACAAATAATGAGAATACATGTAAATGATCCTCTTGACAAGAGTGCCATGGAAAGGCTCAAGAACTCTGGATACAACGTAACTTCAGAGCACCTTGAAAAAGAAGAGCTAATAAAGGAGATTCCAAATATAGACGTATTAGTAGTAAGAAGTGCAACAAAAGTAACTGCTGACATCATTGAAGCTGGAAAAAATTTAAAAATAATTGCAAGGGCAGGAACTGGACTTGACAACGTTGATGTTGAAAAGGCAAAAGAAAAAGGTATTAAGGTTATAAACACTCCCGGAGCAAATGGAATTTCTGTTGCAGAACTTGCAATTGGGTTAATGATTTCCTGTGCAAGGCATATTGCAAAAGGAACGATTGATCTAAAAAATGGTGAGTGGACAAAAAAACAACTAAAAGGTCACGAACTCTATAAAAGAACAGTTGGAATTATTGGCTTTGGAAACATTGGAAGAGAAGTTGCAAAAAGATTACTTGCTTTTGACATGAGAGTACTTGCATATGATCCTTTTGTTAAAGAAACGGATATGAATGTTGAAATAGTTGATCTTGACACAATATTCAAAGAATCAGATTTTATTACAATTCACGTTCCTCTAACAAATGAAACAAAGCATCTAGTATCAAAAGATGCATTTGAAAAGATGAAAGATGGAGTCATATTAATCAATGCCGCACGCGGCGGAGTAGTTGATGAAGAAGCACTTTACAACGCTCTTATCTCTGGAAAAGTCTATGCAGCTGGTCTTGATGTATTTGAAGTTGAACCTCCAACAGATGAACTAAGAAAAAAACTTCTTGAACTTCCAAATGTTGTTGCAACACCCCACATTGGAGCTTCAACAGTTGAAGCACAATTGAGAGTTGGACAAATAATAGTTGATAAGATCCTTGAAGAAGTTAAAAAGTTGTAATCTCAAAAAGTATAAAACAAAACCTCCACGCAATTAGCGTGGAGGTTTATTTTTTTGGTGGAGCCGATGGGATTTGAACCCACGGCCTCTACCGTGCGAAGGTAGCGCTCTCCCAACTGAGCTACGGCCCCATCACAACTAATAATTTAGCACATTATTTTCTTTTGTCAACAAAACTTTTTATCTTTCTAGTATATTTGTTTTTCACAAATATCCTTTAAAAATACAATTTTCTTTCCATTTTTTCTGTTTTTCATATATTTTTTATAGCTTTAATTCAAACTATAATACAAACAAAAGATATGGGAGGTGTTTTGATGAATAAAGCATTAGAGCTTGCTTATAAATACAAAAATGAAATCGTTAACTTCATGAGTAAACTCATAAAAGCAAAAAGTTACTCTGGACAAGAAAAAGAAGTTGTTCATGTAATAAAAGAGGAAATGGAAAAAGTAGGTTTTGATGAAATTAAAATTGATGGATTAGGAAACATTATTGGAAAGATTGGAAATGGAAAATACAAAATTGCAATGGATGCACACATTGATACCGTAGACGTAGGAAATGAAAAACTCTGGGAAAAAGACCCTTTCAGCGGAGATTTTGATGAAAAATGGGTGTATGGCCGAGGGGCTTCCGATCAAAAAGCCGGAATGTGCTCTATGGTGTATGGTGCAAAAATTTTAAAAGAACTGGGACTTTTTGATGATTTTACACTTTACATAACCGGTACAGTAATGGAAGAAGATTGCGATGGACTTTGCTGGAGATATATTGTAGAAAAAGAACATCTAAAACCTGATTTTGTTGTAATTACTGAACCTACATCGTTAAATATATACAGAGGTCATAGAGGAAGAATCGAATTTAGAATTAGAACTACAGGACTGTCGGCCCATGCAAGCGCACCTGAAAGAGGTGTCAATGCTATTTATAAGATGGCAAAAATAATAAATGAAATTGAAAAATTAAATGAACGTTTAAAAAGCGATTCCTTCCTTGGAAAAGGCACAATTGTTGTTTCTCAAATTTTCTTTAAATCTCCTTCTCATAACGCTGTTCCAGACGAGTGCGAAATACAAATTGATAGAAGAATAACTGAAGGTGAAACAAAAGAGACAGTCTTTGCAGAAATAAAAGATGTATTTAAAAGAGCCGGTATAAAAGATGCTGAAATTATTGAACTTGAATACAAAAAGCCATCCTATACAGGTGAAATTTTCCCAACTGAAAAATACTTTCCAGTTTGGACTTTTCCAGAAGATAGTTTCATAGTGCAAGCAGCAAAAAAAAATTACATCGATGTTTTTGGCAAAAAACCTTTCATAGATAAATGGACATTTTCAACAAATGGTACTGTAACAGCCGGAGTATATGGAATACCGACTGTTGGTTTCGGTCCTGGAGAAGAAAGGTTTGCACATGCACCAAATGAAAAAGTAGAAATAGAGCATCTTGTAAAAGCTGCTGCATTCTATGCAACTTTTCCAAAGACAATTGTTGAACTTTTAAAAACAAGGAGGGGTTAAGATGTCCACATTTTTTAGAGGAAGGCACTTTATAACCACACAAGATTTTACAAACGAAGAAATTGAACTCATGCTAGATCTTGCAAGAGATCTAAAAATTAAATTCAGTCACGGCGAACCAACTCCATACCTTTTGTACAAAACTTTGTTTTTAATATTCTTTGATGAAAGCACAAGAACAAGAAACAGTATGCAAGCCGGTATTGCTCAATTAGGTGGTACAGGAATTTTCTTAACTCCAGACAAAATGCAAATTGCCCATGGTGAAGTTGCAAAAGATACTGGAATAATTCTTTCAAGATTCGGTGATGGTATTGGAATTAGATTCTGTAAATTCGGTGAAGGAAATAAATATTTAAATGAAATGGCAAAACACTCAAAAGCTCCTGTAATGAATTTACAAGATGATGTTTACCATCCTTTCCAGGTAATGGCTGACCTTATGACCATTCAAGAGAGATTCGGAAAAAACTTAAAAGGATTAAAAGTTGGAATTAGTTGGGCATATGCTGAGAGTCATTTAAAACCTTTATCCGTCCCTCAATCTCAAATATTGTTATTTACTAGGTTTGGTATGAATGTAACTTTGGCTTATCCCGAAGGATTTGATCTAATGCCTGACATTGTTGAACAGGCAAAGAAAAATGCGGAAATGTATGGTGGAAAATTAGAAATATCTCATAAAATGGAAGATGCCTTTGTTGATGCTGATATTGTTATTCCTAAAAACTGGGGAGGATTCTTTGTATCAGATAATCCTGATGAAATAAGAGCAGAGCAGGCAAAACATAAAAATTGGATATGTACTGAAGAATTAATGAAACTTACCAAAAAACATTCAATCTACATGCATGCTCTTCCAGCAGACAGAGGAAAGGAAGTTGTTGATAGTGTAATAGACGGCCCACATTCAGTTGTATATGATGAAGCAGAAAATAGGCTCCATACAGCAAAAGCGGTAATGACTTTACTCATGGGAGGAAGATTTTAATAATGTTTGATTTAGGTATCTTAAATGGAAAGTTATATCTTGATGGAAATTTTGTCAATGCAAACTTATATATAAAATCAGGAAAAATTATTGATATATCAACAAGCTTTCAAAAGTGTAAAGAGGAAATTGATGCAACCGGGAAGGTTGTCCTTCCCGGCTTTATTGATCCACACGTTCATTTTGAATTAAACCTCGGTAAATACACTTCTGTTGATGATTTTGAAAGTGGAAGTATTTCAGCATTATTTGGTGGCGTAACTACAATCATTGACTTTTTAGATCCCATTTCAAAAGTTGAAGAGTTAGACATTTTCTTTAAAAAACGTTTAGCAGCTGCTAATAAATCACTTGTTGATTACTCTTTTCATACAACACTTGGAAACTTTGAAGGAGATTTAAATATACTTTTAAGCAAAATAAGAGAGTATGGTATAAATTCAATAAAAATTTTTACCGCATATTCTTCGAGTAATCGAAGAACAAACGACAGATTAATGTTTGAATTGTTTAAAAAAGCAAAAAATCATAAAATTCCAATTTTAATTCATGCAGAAAATGAAGATATGATTACTGAAAATGTTCCAATAAACTTGCATTCAAAAGCAAGGCCGGAAATTTCGGAAATTTCCGAAATAATAAAGATTGCCGAATTTTTGTATCAAACAAATGGTACTGCTTATATTGTTCATACAACTTGCGGAAGTTCAATAGAAGAAGTTAAAAATAGGTTTAATGACATTTTAAACAAAAATATTTTCTTTGAAAGCTGTCCTCACTATTTTTATTTTGATAATAGCGTGTATGATTCTAAAAAAGGTTATTTATTCACTATGACTCCACCTTTGAGAAGCAAAAAAGAGAAACAGAAGTTAAAAAATAACATTGATAATATTTTCTCAATTGGTACTGATCATTGTTCCTTTAACAGCAAAGACAAGCGAAAAAGAAAAACTGGAAATATACCTATGGGTATTGGTGGAATTGAACATTCTTTTGTGCTAATGTATTCAATATTCCATGAGAATATAATAGATAAATTTACCATAAATCCTGCAAGATTTTTTGGACTTTATCCCAGAAAAGGAACTTTACTTCCCGGTGCAGATGCTGATATAGTGATATTTAATCCAAAGTATAATGGAAAAATAAGCATGTCACATACAAAAGCAGATTACGATCTTTACTTAGGAACTCATATTTCCGGAAAAATTGAAAAGGTAATAAAAGATGGTCTTTTAGTTATTAATCAAAACCAATTAGTTAAAAAAGTAAAAGGTAAATTTCTCAGGAGGTAATTATATGAAAGCAATAATCAATGCAAAAATTTTTGATTACGAAAATTACCATGAAAACTATTACATAGTTTTTGATAAAAATATTAAAGAAATTGGACCAATGGAAAATTTTAAAGGTGCGGATCAAATAATAGATGCTAAAGATAATTTGGTTCTACCTGGATTTGTAATTGGACACACACATATTTACTCAACTTTTGCTAGAGGACTAAATCTTCCTTTTAATCCTTTAAATTTTAAAGATATACTTACTCAACTTTGGTGGAAACTTGATTCACAACTTGCAAAAGAGGAAAACTATTACAGTGCTCTTGTTGCAGGAATTGAATTTATCAAAAACGGTGTAACAACAGTAATTGATCATCATGCAAGTGGACTACAAATAAAGGGAAGCTTAAACACATTAAAAAATGCTCTTTGTGATGAAGTTGGATTAAGAGGAATCTTTTGCTTTGAAACCAGTGATAGGTTTAATGTAGGTGAATGCATTGAAGAAAATTTAGAGTTTTTAAAGACGCGTTCTGAAATGCATGCTGGATTATTTGGATTGCATGCTTCATTAAGTTTATCCGATAACACCCTTGAAAAAGTTTCTAAACTTTACAAAGGCCCAATCCATATTCACACTGCTGAAAGTATAGACGACGTTGAAGATTCTCTTTCAAAATACGGGGCGCGTGTTATTACTCGATTAGAAAAGTTTGGTTTGTTGAGAGAAAATTCTATCCTTGCTCATTGTGTTCATACTTCAGAAGAAGAACTTGAATTGATCTCAAAAAATAAATGTTTTGTTGCCTTAAACGTTACATCAAACATGAACAATGCTGTTGGACTACCAAATTACAAATTAATGAAAAAGAAAAACGTTAAAGTTATAGCAGGAAATGATGGTCTAGGATTTAATTTTTCAAGAGAACTTTTAAATCTCTATTTTTCAATGAAGTTAAAAGGAAATTCACCGCTTTCTTTTTCATTTGACGACTTAAAAAGCATAATATCAAATACTTATGAAATTGCAAGCAAACATTTAAACGTAAAATTAGGAAAAATTAAACCTGGATATGCAGCAGATCTAATTATTGTTCCATATACTCCTCCAACTCCTTTAAATAGTGAAAATGCTTTTGGACATGTGATATATGGATTATTTGATAATTTTAGACCTTCTCATGTTATAGTCAACGGAAAAATTTTAATGCAAAATTATGAGACAAATTTGCAAGTAGATGAAATATACAAACAAGCAAGAAAAGTTGCTGAATATCTTTGGAAAAAGTTAAACAAATAAACCAAGGGGGGGAAATTGGATGGATTTATCAACTAATATATCTGGGATAAAAATTGATAACCCAGTTATGCCAGCTTCTGGCCCATTAGTTGGTGACTATGAAAAGTTAATGTTTATTGATTCTATGGGAGTTGGAGCAATTGTTACAAAAACTATATCAACAAAAGCTGCTCAAGTACCAAGGCCATGCATATATGGTGAAAACAACTTTGCAATGAATGCTGAACTTTGGTCGGAATTACCTCCTGAAAAGTGGATTGATGAAATACTCCCAAAACTTAAAAAAAATCTAAAAAAACCCCTAATTGTTAGTGCAGGCTACTCAAAAGAAGATATGGAAAAATTAATACCACAATTAGATCCATTTGCAGATGCATTTGAAATTTCAACGCATTATGTAGGAACAGATTACAACACAATAGCTGAAATAGTTAAGGCTATTAGGAAAAACACAAACAAACCAATCTTTATGAAAATAAGCCCACATATTCCAGATCCAATAGAATTTACAAAAGTTGCAATAGAAAATGGTGCAAATGGAATTGTAGCCATAAATTCTCTTGGGCCGACTATAAAAATAGATATTAAAAATAGAAAAATTCTAATCGGAAATGAAAAGGGACAAGTTTGGATGTCTGGACCTGCAATTAAACCAATAGCACTTTCCATTGTTAAGACTATCCGTGATGCTTTTAAAGATATTACAATAATAGGAGTAGGCGGAATAAAAAGTGCAGATGATGTAATAGAGTTTCTTCTAGCTGGCGCTGATGCAGTTCAACTATTGTCCTCTGCACTTATATATGGAAAAGATATTTATGAAAAGATAATTAATGATTTACCTAAAAAGCTTGAAAAATACAACTTTAAGAGTATTGAAGATGTAAAATCTCAAAGAGTTACTGATTATCAGGCAAAATATACTTCTGACCATCCAATTGTGGATCATCAAAAATGTACTTTATGCAGAATTTGTGAAAGAGTATGTCCATACTTTGCAATAAAAATTGATGAAAAAGTTAACGTAGACAATTCAAAATGTTTTGGATGTGGTCTTTGCGAAAGCAGATGTCCTGTCAAAGCAATAAGTGGCGTGCTATAATATTAAAACAAAAATCTAAAAAAATTTACATTTATAGTATATTGACATAGGTTATTAGTTATGCTATAATCAATATCGGTCTCTGAAATTCGGGGCGTAGCGCAGTTGGCTAGCGCGCCTGTCTTGGGAACAGGAGGCCGCTGGTTCGAGTCCAGTCGCCCCGACCATATGCGGGTGTAGCTCAATTGGTAGAGCATCGGCCTTCCAAGCCGAGGGTTGCGGGTTCGAGTCCCGTCGCCCGCTCCAAAATGAATTTGCGCGCCCGTAGCTCAATAGGATAGAGCACCGGACTTCTAATCCGGGGGTTGTGGGTTCGACTCCCGCCGGGCGCGCCAAAATTTAATATATAACTATTGATGGTGGCTATAGCTCAGCTGGTAGAGCGCCTGACTGTGGATCAGGTGGTCGCGGGTTCAAATCCCGCTAGCCACCCCATTTTTTATTGTATAACGCGCCTGTAGCTCAACTGGATAGAGCGTCGGACTTCGGATCCGAGGGTTGCGGGTTCAAATCCTGCCAGGCGCGCCATACGGGACAGTCCCACTACACAGACTTAGCAAAATTTTACTTAACAACATTGTAAAGGAGGTATTAGTATGGAAGTCCTTAAAGTTGCATCAGGTTCAAATCCAAACAAAGTTGCAGGTGCTCTCGCAGGTGTAATTAGGGAAAAAGGGAAGGCTGAAGTTCAAGCAATTGGTGCAGGTGCTGTAAATCAAGCTGTTAAAGCCATTGCAATTGCAAGAGGTTATTTGGCACCTAGTGGAATTGATCTTGTTTGTGTTCCTGCATTTACCGATGTTAATATCGAAAATGAATCAAGAACTGCTCTTAAATTTATTGTCTTTCCAAGAGAATAACTTAATTTATAATATGAAAAAAGCCCGGTCTTTTTGACCGGGCTTTTATTATTTTTAATTGCTTATTCATTTATTCTAATATATCTTGGTGTGTCATCATAGCTATCAATTTTGCCACCTAATCCTTTTTGAATATATTCTACTACAACGTCAGCTAGTACAAAGCCTGTGTCATATCCTGTTGCTTTTGCTTCTTTAAGCATTGAGTAGCCGTCTCCACCACCAGCCATATAATTATTTGTTACAACTTTATATACCTTGTCCATTTCTAATGATTTTCCATTAACCATTACTTTTGTTACCTTTCCATTTTTGCTTTCAAATGTAAGACCTGCAACATGCAAAAATGCACCTTTTCCTTCTGGTATATTTGCTGCGTATTCTAATACCTTCATTATGTCTGAACCTTTCATCTTCATAACGTATACTGTGTTTCCAAATGGAAGTACTGTTAATATATCCCTAATTGTAATTTTTCCAGGTTCAATAGATGCTCTAATTCCACCACCATTTTGGAAAGCAATATCTGCACCTGTTTTCCAGAGCATTGCATCAGTTATAAGGTGGCCTAGATTTGTATCTCCTGATCTTACATGTGCTCTTTCACCGTCAAGCAATACTTTTGTTTCACCAATTACTGTATCAAGTTTCTTTGAACCAAGTTTTGCAAAGTAATCAAGTGGAACTTTTACATACATTGCTGGCTCATATGGTTTTCCAACGTATTCATAGATAGAATTTCCATTTTCATCTTTACCTTTATACACTTTTAGATTTACTGGAATTGGAGTCCAATTCCATTCTTTTATTTTTCCATTTTCAACATCTAAATCAAGTTTTCCAACAATTTTTCCCCATTCCCATGCTTGAACAACAATTGTATTATTAATAACTTTAGCTTCTTCAAGCTTTGTATGGCTATGTCCATCAATAATTACATCAATGCCATCAACATTTTGTGCAAGTTCTTCAGATGTTGTATAGTTTCCTTCATATTCTTGTCCCATTCCAAGGTGTGTTAATGCGACAACTACATCTGCTTTTTCTCTTAACATAGGAACAAGTTCTTTTGCAACCTCTATGGCATTTCTAAATTCTAAATCTTGGCTGTATAGCGGTTCAAGAATGCTTGTCTCTTCAGTTGTTAAACCAAAAATTGCTACTTTAATTCCACCAACATTTTTGATTATATATGGTGTAAAGAATGGTTTTCCATCTTTATATATATTTGCTGATAAAAATGGGAACTTTGCAATGCTCATTTGATACTTTAAAACATCGCGAGGTTTATCAAATTCGTGATTTCCAACTGCCATAGCATCTAACTTCATCCTGTTGAGTGCGAAAATGTCCGGCAATGCATTTAACAAATCTGATTCCGGAACACCTGTGTTAATATCACCTGCATGCAAGAATAACACGTTTGGATTCTTAGCACGCTCTTCATCAATTATGGATGCTATAACTGCAAATCCACCAATATCTGGGTTATGATATTCACTGAAAGTCCATGCATGACCATGTGTATCGTTTACATGGAAAATGCTTATTTTAACTGCAAATACACTTAATGCTAAAACTACCATCAAAATAACTAAAAACTTCAAATTTCTCATACAAACACCTCCTTTTAGGGTTTAAAATTAACTAAGTTCCTCCTCAATTAATTGTTTTCTATACATTTTTGCATAAAGCCCATTTAAGTTCATTAGTTCATCATGTTTTCCACTTTCAATTATTTCTCCGTTATCAAAAACATAAACCATATCTGCATTTGTCAAAACTTTTAACCTGTGGGTAATAATAACCATGGTTTTATTTTTCATACTTTCCCTCAAAGTTTTAATAATTTTTTCTTCAGTTTCAGGATCTACTGCTGACAAACAATCATCAAATATATATACATCACTATTTCTAATTAAAGCTCTTGCAATCGTAACTCTTTGTTTTTGTCCTCCAGAAAGGGTAACTCCTCTTTCACCAACAACCGTGTCATAACTTTTTGGAAATCTCTCTATATCACTATGAACTGCAGAAAGCATTGCATATTCTTTTACCTGCCATTCATCAAAATCTTCCATTCCAAATGCAATATTATTCTTTAAACTTGTTGAAAACAAAAACGTTTCTTGTGGAACATAGGATATTTTCGTTCTAACAATTTTTGATGGAATATCGTTGATATCATAGCCATTTACAAATACGTGACCTCTTTGAACAGGATAGAGTTTACTTATTATCTTTACTATTGTAGACTTTCCACTTCCTACTGTCCCAACGATTCCAACCAATTGACCTTTTGAAATTCTCATGTTTACGTTTTTCAAAACAAGTCTATCGGATTCTGGATATGCAAAATTTAGATCTTTAATTTCAATGTTGTCAATACTTCCAATTTTTATATCTTGATTTTCAGGTTCGACAACCTTTGATTGTGTATTTAAAATATTCAATACTCTGTTATACGATGCCCTACCATTTTGAATTATATTGATAACCCAACCAATTGCTGTCAAAGGCCAGACTATCATACCAATATAGTTATTGAATGCAAAAAATTCTCCTAATGTAATTTTTTGATTTATAACCATCGGGCCACCATATGCAATGGTTATAAAGTAAGCCATAGAACTAATAAAATGTATTAGCGGCCACATAATTCCCCAAACTTTTATTAGAGAAAGTGTTGCTTTAAAGTTATCCTTTGCCTTAACTTGAAATATTTCTTCAAACTTTGGCAAAATAGAAAACGTTTTTAAAATTCTCACACCATCTATAGATTCTTCAGTAAAACCACTCAAATCAGAAAATGAATCCTGAACCTTTTTTGAACGCTTGTAAATAAATTTTCCAAAAACAAGGGAAATAAGTACTATAAGCGGAAGTGGTATTAAAGCTATAAGTGTTAATTTCCATCCAACGCTAGTTGCCATAAAAAAGATCGTAATTACAGACATAAATGATGCATCGACCATCATCACTATTCCAGGCCCCATCATTCTTTCAATATTGTTCATATCATTTGTAAAATGTGCCATTAAGTCTCCACTTCTATGTTTATCAAAAAACGACATATCAAGTGAAAGAATTTTGTCGTACAAAATTTTTCTTGCCTCATATGTAAACTTTCTGGCACTTCCAATTATAAAAAATCTCCAGAAAAATCTAGTAATAAACATACCAATTGCAATCCCGACAATTCCAAGCGCCATAATTTTTGCAACATTAACATCGGGAGTTTCAACATTTAGACTGTCAACTGCACGGGAAATAAACTTTGGAACAATAAGTTGAAGTGTATCAACAACAATGAGTGTAAATACTCCAGCAAGGTAAAACCAAAATCTTTTCTTTACAAAGTCTTTGATCAAGTGTTTTCACCTCTCAATTTTTCCTATAAATACATCCACATTCCCTATATGCTTGTCAAATAGTCCGCTATGCGAACTAGTATTTCCGATAAATATTATACCATTTTTTGTAATTAATCCATACTTTATTTCATCTTCTTCATATCCACCATTTACAATTGTCCATTTTCCTAAATTTGAAATAAACAAATCTCCAAAACCTTTTGCCGTATAATATGTGTAAAAATCACCATCTCTTGAATTAGTACTTCCAAATAAATAGACATTATCTTTATAAATTTTTATGTCATTGCAAATATCATTACCACTACCACCAAGCAATTTTTCTTCTAAACGTACTCCATCTTCATTGAGTTGTAAATAATAGACATTTGCATCTTCTGTTTCTCCATCTTTATTAAAGTATACCTTTGAAACAATATAGACAAAGCCATCCGTAACATTTAACGCACTTACTGTATCGTTATTTTCCCTACCAAACACTCTTGTAACTTTGGGAGTAAAATTTTTATCTAAGTACATAACAAATATATCTTTCATACCATAATTTTTAGGTATATCTACATCTTTTGACATAGTATTTCCAACAATTACATAACCCTTACTTGTCTTTGCAAAGCTTACAGCTTCATCAAACTTACTTCCACCGTAATTTCTAGTCCAAATTACTTTTCCGTTATAATCAATTTTTTGTATAAAAACATCATTCCAACCATACAAATGTACAAAATCATCCGACCATGTATCACCCAAAATGTAAATACCATCATCACTTAACATTAGCTTTTTAGCAGTATCTTTATATTTTCCCCCATATCTCTTTTTGAAGAGAAAAATACCATTTTTCAATGCAGAAAGGATGTAATCTCCATCTTTGGTATTTGCCAATATATAGAAAACACCATCTTTTTCTTCAACATCGACACCTTCACCTTTAATGTTTAGATCTAAGTTATATTTTCCACTAACATCGCGTAATATGACGTTTTCTCCACTGGTCATTAAAATATATATATCATCATCTATTTGCAAAACATCATTTACAAAATCATCATTTTCTGTGCCAATTACATCAATTATTTCAACTAAAGGACCTGTTTTAAACTCAAAAATAGTACTTTCGACGCTATTTACACCATCTGAAACAACCAACTTCCAAAAATAAGTAGTGTCTGGTAAAAGACCCTTATACTCATAGCTTTTTGCTTTGTAATTAGATACAATCTTTTTTAATTTATCTTTCTCTGTTCCAAGGTACAAAGTTACAGAAGGTTCAGTTTTATCATCTTTAATATTCCACCTAAACACTAGCTTGTCTGAAATTCCACTAAATCCATCCTTTGGAAAAAGAACTTCAAAACTTGGCGGTACATTATCTTTACTTTCAACAAAAATTTCCTTGTAGGGGCTATAAAACCTTTTGCCAGAATCATTTTCAACCCTCAATCTTACCTTATACCTAACCCCTTCTTTAAAATCAGTAAAAAGATAAAAATCTTTATCCAATTTTATTTCTCTTTCTTTATCTGATATTATTTGTAAAAAGTATTTATAGCCCTCTAATCTTTTAAATGAAATCAAAAATCCCTCTTTCTTCTTTGCTATATCAAAAGTTGGTATAAAATCTACCTTTTCTTCTTCACTATTAATTTCAAAATAATTTAATTTTGATTCTGTCACTCCACCAAATTCATCAAAACAAACAATCTTCCAGCTGTATTTACCAGCTGGAAGATTTAACCTGTAAAAATTATTTTTTAAATCTATTTTGTTTACATTGTTTGAAGAATCGTACAAAAATAAAGAATAACTTAGTAGATCATTATCTGGGTCTTTGGCGTTCCATTCAAAACTTACCACATTTTTATCAACACTTGCTTTTACATCTTCCAAAATCGGAAAATTATTAACTATTGTAAATGTAGCAATACTACTTTCAATTAATTTATTTCCAAACTTAGATTGTACTTTCCAATAATAAGTTCCGGGTTTTAGTACTTTTTCCAAGTTATTATCTATACCTGAATAAATCTCTTGCATAGATTCTTTGCTATTTCCAAGAAAGACATGGGAAAACAAAGTAATCTGCCTTTTATAATCAACATCCCAAGAAAATTTTACTTTTCTTTGCTTTAAAATTTCGCTAGCACCCGGAGATTTTAAAACAATTAAAGGAACATCTTTTTTTGAAATTTTAACTATTAATATTAACGAAAATATTGTGAAAAAAACAAAAATAAGATAAATTAGTAATTTCTTTTTATTATCCAATTACATCTCCCCCTAAAAAACAATCACCTTCCAAATCATAGAAAATACAACAGCAAATGCAGGACTTATCCACCAGACATGATCAAATTTTTTTACTTTCCACAGTCTATACATAAATCCTAACAACAACGATAGAAATGCAAAGAAAGGCTTGTTAGCTAAAAAGAAAACAAAAAATGCAAGTCTTTCAGAAATTCCCTCTAAATCTTCAAACATTTCATCCTTTGGGTAAAAATTTCTAAAAAAGTAAGACAAAGCTGTAGTTACAAGAGCCATTCCCAACAGATACAACACAAACTCTCTTGAAAGATAAGAAGTATAAAAATATTTATAAACACTGTAATTAAAAATAAGTGCCAAAATTATGCCTAAAATTTCTATTAAATGATAAAAACTCTCCTTTTTAACCTTTACCCTTAAATAGTCAAGAACAAGGTGAATTGCAATAAAAGTAAATAAAATAACTGGTGCATTTTTGAGCAATGTATCAAAGGTAAATGCAAGTATCGCAAAAACAGACCATATAAGATGTTCAATTAACTTCCAACCTTTTAAATGCCTCAATTTGCTATTGTGAGTAAAACCGTGATCCGCAACATAATGCCCCAAAAATAGATGTATCATTCTATACCTCCTCTAATACTCCCTAACTTTATATTTATAAATGCCATCTTTTGATACTAAATATAAGTATTTACCATCTGTAGCAGAATTTATTACATCAAAATCAAGTTTCTCAATTATCTTTAACACTCTTCTTTCAGGAATATCAACTATGGTAATAAAGTTCTTTCCAATTGTCAAAAAGTAATTTGCAACATGATGGATTTTGATATTTCCTATCCAACCTTCTCCTACGTAGTTTCCTTCTGTAGTACCTATGTCAAAGAATAAAAATCCATAACTACGTGTAACTGACAATACTTCATTTTTGTAAATAATAGCATCAGAAATATCTATACTTTTGTTTTCAAGCTGAGGAACATTTAAAAGAAGTTCTAATTTTGGAACATAAATCTGCTTGTTTGTATAAAAAATCAAATAGTTGTTATCAACTTTAATCCTTCCATATTGTCCTTTCAAGTCCACAATTTTATTACCACGTGGATCCCAGAAGCTTATCATCTCTCCTGCTTGAACAGCAGTATATACACCTTCAGCTGTTGCAAGAAAATCAGAAACGTATACAATATTATATTTCTTTTTAATTGCCGGACTATAGAAATATATCTCGTTTGCCGTTCTAAAAGAAACTCCATCAAAAGTTTCTTTTAAGTTTAAAATTGGTCCATCCATTAATTTAGTTCCGTTTGCAAATAGTCCATCAGGCCCGCCTGTATAAACCACAGACTTGTAAATTGCTATTTGGTTTCCAGGATAATCTAACTTTTCTTCAGATTCTACGACAATTGAATCTGAAATAGTTGCACCAGAAAATCTATAAGGAATTAATTTGGAAAGATATACTTCTTTCTCCTTTTCAGTTTGAGAAACATATTCTCTATACGTATCATCCTTATATTCAGGAACTTTAATCTCATCAAAAGTAAAGAATTCCTTCAACTTTTCTATAAACTCACTCTTTGAATAAAATGTATAAGCATCACCGTCTATTTGAACAAGCTGAACTCCTTCAAGTGTTGCAGAATCAGTTGAGACGATTCCATCACCTTGCCCCTTTATCAACTCAGGATAAAATTTTGCAAGGCCACTTCCTGTAATATCAATCCCAAGTGGAGGTCTTGTACCCATAAAAGAAACTACTTTTACAGAATCTGGAAATTTGAAATTTTCAAATTTTTTTAGTAGCTGAGAGTTTGGTAATATCTCATTCCAATACGTATTTACAGTTTCCAAATACGTAAAAATATGAGTTTGAACTGAAGATACTATATTTTCATCCAAGTTATAGACTTTTGAAAGTGCACTTGGGTTTTTACCATATAAAAGTGATGCAAAATACACAGGGTTTGAAATATTGGTTCCCTTAAAAGGGACAGATACAAAAGCAATTCTTCTTATATTATTTATTTCTGGATGTAAAAGAAGTGTGTAAGTAACTATCAGCCCACCAATGTCTTGTGCAACAATATCAAATTTAAAATTTTTAAACCTCTTCAATTCACTAGCTAGTCTTTCTGCTTCAAATTCTATGTAACTTTTTAGTTCGGATCTTTTAAAGTAATCTGTTACCATATCTTGGTATAACTTTGAGCGTACTTCATACAATGGATAATTGTAAAGCATTATAGTTCTATTTGAAAATGCAACAGACCAAAAATTTAAATCTGAACTTTCATCAGATTTAAAATATCCTTTAAAGTTTCTATCTGTTCCAGGAACTATTAATATTGCAGGCTCTGGGCTCAACTTTTCTACTAAAACTTTAATACCTAGTTCTTGTTTTTTTGGAGTTAAAGCTACAACCCCAATCTTAGAGCTGTGAAAAGACTTAGCTTCTACAAAATATCCTTTTTCATCATAGCCAATGTAGCATCCGGGGAAAACTCTAAATGCACTTCCATCGTCCGGAATATAGGCAAGTGCAACATTGTTATAATCAATTCCCAAAAAATATTTTGCTGGAAAATAATATCTAAAAGTCATAGGAACATACGAAAAATCAGTCTTCCCGTCTGCCGCTTTAACATCGTAAACTACATCTATAAATGGAGCAGATGAGAAAATTCCAGGGTTTGAGTCCTTAGTTAAAGGAATAAGGTTGAATTTTTTTTCATATGGAAAAGCTCCTTTTGGAATATTAACATGTAAATTTTCTATAATGGTTATTTCTTGATTTGGATTAATTTCTATTGCATTCTTGCTTAGTATTCTAGAAAGCAAAATAGACAAAGCAACAGCAATTACAACTATTGAAATAGTTAATATAAACAGAACTTTTCTTTTATAAAACGATTTTAAAAACTCAATTACTTTATTTAATTTTAATTTTTCTTTTAACATCGTAAAAAATGGAGAAATTTTTTCAAGTATTTTCTTTAAAAATCCCATTAATTATCCCCCTGTGAGCCCTTTTTAAATCTTCTTTTAAATTCTTCAATGTCTAAATTTTCAACAAATTTTTTAAATTCTTCATCTTCATCATCAAATTTTTCACCTTCAAAATTTACTGTATGTGTGTTTACAAGCTCATTAGAAACATATATAGGACTTGATGTCTTTAGAGCTAAAATTATTGCATCAGATGGTCTTGCATCAAATTCTATATAATGACCTTCCTCTTCTTCTTCAGGAATTGTTAAATCTTTCAATATAACTCTTGCAAAAAATGTATTATTCTCAATTTTATTTATATAAACTCTCTCTACTTTTGCTTCAAGGCCTTCAATAATATTAATCATCAAATCATGTGTAAGTGGTCTTTCAAAATCTGCGTTTTCAAGCATTAATGCTAATACACTTGCTTCACAAGCTCCTATCCAAATAGGTAATATCTTATTTGTCCCCTCTATCCCCAAAATAACAACAGGTGCGTTGTTTAATTTATCAAGAACAACCGCTTTAACTGTTGCTTTTTTCATTTAAATTCCTCCCCTCCAAAAAATTCACACCTTCTATAATAACATTCCTTACATGCTCCCTTAATTCCTCTTCGTTATCAAATTGATTTGGATCAACTAGCTCATGGATTTTTATATAAATCGGTTTTCTTCTAATAATTAAGCTTTTCTTTGGCAAAACCTCATGCGCACCCCATATTGAAACTGGTAAAATTTTTACTTTATACTTATATGAAATCTCTAAACTTCTATTTTTAAAAGGCAAAATACTTCCATCAGGGCTTCTTGTACCTTCAGGAAATAAAATAAAGTGAACTCCTTCATTTAATTTTTTTACAACTTCTTTTAATGCCATCACTGTTTTTCTAATATTTCCGCGTTCAATTAATACACTGCCTAAATATTTTAAAAACCAATTTATTCCAGGTACCTTTCCAAGTTCTTTTTTTGCAATAAACGCAACAGGGGCCACATAACCTATAATGAGTGGAATGTCAAGTGCACTTTGATGATTGGCTACAACCAAA